>NZ_CVTO01000120.1:4757-43050 GCF_900004715.1 Pseudomonas sp. 24 E 13 | reverse complement strand
TAGGCGCTCATTTGCCCACCCCCAGCGGGGTAATGCGATAGCTCAACGGTTGGCCCACCATGTTCACGCTGAACACCTCTGAAGACTGATAGACGATTTGCCAATGGCCCGGCAGCGTTCGCGTAAGGTCCATGGCCTGGGCCGCAGGATACAGCGCACGCAGGTCATCCGCCGAGGCCAGGGCAAACAACAGCGCGGCGAACAGCGCTCGGGCCTGGGGGTTGGGCGGCAGCAAGCCATCGGCCTGCCACTTGCCGTCGATCAACTTCTGCCGGGCCTGGGGAATGCCCAACGGGTCCATCATCGACCAGCGAATCGCCCGGCCTTCACGCTGGATCACCAGCAGCCAATCCTGGCTGAGTTCGCCCTCCAGGCGTTGTACATGCAGCTGCATCGGCAAGTTCAGGGCGGGCATGGTTTGCGGCAACGGCGCCTGGCTGGCGCACGCGCCGAGCAGCAACAGGCAACCCATCAGCAACCAGCGGATCATGAACGCGCGGCCTCTGCCGGCTTGCGCGCCACGCAGTTGACCAGGGTTTCCTCGCGCTGGCCCACCGGCGGCGCCTTGCGCAGGCCCCAACGTTCCAGCAGGCCGAAATCGCTGGAGCGGCTCCACCACAGATAGGGGTACGAGACGTTCTGCGCGTCGAATTCAAAGCCCTGCTCGCGCAGCATGTCCAGGTACTGCTCGGCGCTTTTCTGCACATGCATGGGGTGGCGGAACAGCCAGCGAATCACCCAGGTGTCGATATAGGCTTCGGTGGATTCGGCAAACAGCAAATAGCCGCCCGGCTTGAGGACCCGATAGAACTCCTTGAGCGCGCGATGCTGCTCGACCAGGTGGTGAAAGGTCTGGTGGCAAAACACAATATCGACGCTGGCGTCGGGTAACTCGAGGGTGGCGCAGTCGCTGCCGATCAACTCCACGGCCAGGCCCTGGCGAGTGGCTTCTTCGCGGCTCAGGGCCAGGCTGTGAGGGTCGGCATCCAGGCCGATCAGGCGCGCGGGCGCAAATACCTGCTGCAGCAACTTGAACGATTTGCCCTGGCCGCAGCCGGCGTCGAGCAATACCGGCGCCACCGGCAGCGGTTCGCTGAACAGGCTGCGCAGGTCATTGATCGCTACGCGCAACACATGATGCTGCCAGGTGTGGCTGCGCAGGAACCAGAAGCCGAAGCGGGTTTCTTCGACGTAGTTTTTACTCAGGTAGTTCTTTTCAACCGCAGGGCTGGTCATACCGGCTCACTCGCACAGATTTGCGACAGCATCCGCAGGCGCCGCTTGGGCTCGCTGACAAACGGGTTGCGTTCATCCCAGGCGTAGCCGGCGAGGATCGAACTGATCATGCGGCGAATCTGCGGCGAACTGCCGGCGTGGAAAATCACGTCCTGGAACGTCCCGGCGTACCAGCCCTCGACGTAGCAGCGGAAAGTGTCGACGCCGCGCTTCAACGGTTCGGCAAACTCGGTTTGCCAGTCCACCGCTTCGCCTTGCAGTTGGCGATGCAGCACGCCCGCGGCCATGCTCGCCGAGCGCATGGCGATGGTGACGCCGGAGGAGAACACCGGGTCGAGAAATTCCGCCGCGTTGCCCAACAGCGCAAAGCCCGGGCCATGCAGGGTTTTGACGTTGGCCGAATAGCCGCCGATGCTGCGCGCCGGGGTGTCCCACACGGCGTTCTGCAGTACGCCGGACAGGCTTGGGGTTTCGTCGATAAAGCTGCGCAGGCAGGCATCCAGGTCGTGGTCACGGCCGTCGAAATGTTCCTTGGCCGCGACCACGCCCACCGAGCATCGGCCGTTGCTGAACGGGATGGTCCAGAACCAGATATCACGCTGCAGGGGATGGGTGGTTATCAGAATCTTGGTACGGTCGAAGCCTGGGTGTTCGATGCGGTCTGCGACGTGGGTGAACACGGCCTGGCGCAGCGGGAAACCGGACGGCACTTCGAGGTCCAGCAGGCGCGGCAGCACGCGGCCATAGCCACTGGCATCCAGCACGAATGCGGTCTTGAGGTGGTACTCGCTGCCATTTTCGCGGCGTACGTGCAGGTAGCGATGGTTGGCGGAAAAATCCACGCCGACGATGCTCTCGCCGTAGCGGATTTCCACACCCTGCAACGCCGCCTGATCGGCCAGCAGCTTGTCGAACTCGGCACGCTGCACCTGGAAGGTGGTCGGTTTGCCGTTGCTGAAGGTGTCACCGAAATCGAACGCACTGTATCGCTCGCCCCAGGCGAACGCCGCACCGGTTTTCCGTTGAAAGCCGGCCGCCTGCACGGCGTCGAGCATGCCGGCTTCTTCGATAAAGTCGATGCAGTGCGACAGCAGGCTTTCGCCAATCGAGAAACGCGGGAAATACTGGCGCTCGATAATCAATACATCATGCCCTTTGCGCTTGAGCAGCGCGGCCGCGATGGCTCCGGATGGCCCGGCACCGATCACCACCACCTGGCGACGTTCCATTTCAACTGTGGGCACGAAGGCTCCTTGCCACTTTGGCGATATTCACATTCATAAGGCGTGCTTTTGTTGCCCGGCCCAGGGCGCCAGCATAAAGCTGAATGCCAGGCCGAGGCTGACCGACAGGCCGAAATTGCTCACCGCCGGGGTACTGGAGACGGCCAGCAGGCCGAACGATAACCAAGTGGTCAGCGCCGCCAGTAAGGTTCCCAGCAGGCTGACGGCGGCCCCGCCGATCTGCTCGCGCATCAGGATCGCGTAGTCGACGCTGATGGCCGTGACCAGCAGCAGGCCGAACAGGCTGAACAGGGTCAGCGGCTGGCCCAGCCAACCGAGGCTGGCCAGGCTGCACAGCGCCGCCAGCAACGGCAGCGCGACGACGCGCAAGGCGCCGGTGAAGCCGAAGGGCAGCATCAACAGCAGCACGATCAGCCCACAGGACAGCAATTTCAATTCGGCAGCGCTGATTTGAGTGTCGGCAAACACACGGTTCAAATCCCCCAGGCGATCGACCAATTGCACACCGGGCAAATCCACCGCCTGCACCCGCAGCAACGCCGGGTTGTTCAGGCCTTGCAGGCTGACCATCGCCGCCACGCCGCCGTCTACCTTGCCCAGCCACAGCGTGCGCCAGGGCTCGGCCAGGGGGCCTTTGAGCGCGGCGTCGATGTCTTCGGTGGGCAGCGCCTGCAACTGCGCGACTTCAGCTTGCAGCGCATCGACGGGGATGCCGATGTCCAGCAACGGTTGCCAATGCTGCTCAAGCTTATTGAGCGCATCGCGCAGTTGCTGCTGTTCGGCGGGCAGGTTGACCAGTTGATTCAGCGCCAGGTAACCCTGGAGCTTGTCCATATTCACCAGTTGATCCAGGCGCTGGCCCAGGGCGGCCTGGCGCTCCAGCAACTGCTGCTGAGTGTCGGCGCGCACCAGGAAGAACTGGCTGGTGGGCTGGAACCCGGTAATGCGCGCCACGGCCTGGGCTTCCTGCAGCAATTGCGGCGGCGCGCCGATCCACTGGCGGATATCGTTTTTACTGTTCAATTGCCACAGGCCACCGGCGCAGAACAACAGCACCCACACCAGCAGCACGGCGCCGGGCACGCGCTTGATCAATCCCGCCCGCCACTGCCACAAGCGTTCGGCGATGCGCAGCGGCCAGCGCGCCGGGCGCAGTTCGACGCCGTTGAGCAGTGCCGGCAGCAGGCACACGGCGCACAGGTACGCGCCGACCAGACCGGCTGCCGAGAACACCGCGATTTGCGTCAGCGCCGGGAACGGCGTCCAGGCCAGCGCCAGGTAGCCGATGCAACTGGTGGCCAGGCTCAGGCTCAAGCCCGGCAGAGTCAGGCGCAGTGCCGGCCAACTGCGCCACGGCTGCAGGCTCCAGCTTTTGGACAAATAGTGCAGCGGGTAATCCACCGCCACGCCGATCAGGCTGGAGCCCAACACCAGGGTCATCACGTGCATATGGCCGAACAGCGCCACACAGGCCACTGCGCCAAACAGCATGCCGACCACCACCGGCACGAAGGCCAGCAGCACCCGCCAGCGCCGGAATGCCAGCAGCAGCAATATCAGGATGCCCAGGGTTGCGCCGCCGCCGACCCAGGTCATCTCCCGTGTGGCTTGCTGCTGCCCGTTGGCCGCATAGAGCAGGCCACTGGCGGCGAGCAGTTGCACGCCTTGCTCGCCGGCCTGGGCGCGGCTGGCCTGGAGCAAATCCGCCACGTGCAGCGGCAGTTTCATGTCGAATGCATTGCCGGTGGTGCGCGCCCGCAGGAGTACCCAGCTTTTGCCGTCGGCATCGGCGATCAACGCGCCGCTGCCGATATCCAGCTGTACCGCGCCGTGTTGCGGCTGGCTGTTCTGGATGCGCCCGGTCAGGCCCAGCCAGTCGTCCTGGCTGGGCACCAGGCTGAAGCCGGCAATGGGGTCGAACAGCGTTTGCACGCGTTGTTGGATAAACGCGTCGGGATGTTCGATCAGTTGCTCGCGGTCCTTGGCCGACAGCATCGCCAGTCGGTCGCGCAGCAGTTGTTCGCGCAGCGCCGGCAAGTCGGCCTGCAGGTTCCACTGCACCTTTTCAAACAGGCCGCTGGCCTGCCAGCGCTCGGCCAGTTGCTGCGCCATGGCCAGCGCTTGCTGGCGGTCGGCATGCCCCACCAGCACCAGCATTTCGCGGTTCAGCGGTTCCTGCATGCGCTGCTCGGCTTGCATCTCCAGGGCGTCCGGCGTACTGCCGGGCACCAGCTCCATAAGGTTGGCCGACAAAGGCGCACCGTGACGCCACTGCCAGCCGGCCAGTGCCAGCACGGCCACCAGCAGGATCAGGAACAGGCGCGGCAGCAGGCGCTCACTGGGCAAAGTCGTGTTGCTCCGCATCGCTCAACGGTTGGTCGGCGCTGCTGTCCTGCATGCGCAGTACGGTGCTGTCGCCCTGGGTTTCCAACAGCTCGATGGTCTTCACTAGCGTGCCGCCATCGATATTGATTTGGGTGAATACTTGCTTGAGCAGCAGTGAGCGCGGAATCAGCGTGAGCTTCCAGTCTTGCGCCTGGCCTTGCAGTTGCAGGTCGAAGTCACGCTGCAAGCCGCTGCTGTCGCCCTGGAGCACCGCGAGGAACAGGCGATTCTGCTCGGTGCCGGCGCTCTTGTTCGGCAGCAGTTGCCAGCCGTTGGCGTCACGCCGGGCGATGCCCTGACTGGTGATGCGATAGTCCTGTTGCAGCGGGGTTTTGAGCAGCCACAACAGGCCGTGGTCCTTGGCGAGCACGAAGGTGCCTTTGCTGACCAGCGGCTGGGGCAGGGCGCGCAGGTGTTTTTCCTGGGTAAAGTTGCCGTGGATCACGCTGGGTTTGGCCAGTTGATCGCTCAGTTGTTGCAGGTCGAAGGCGTGGGCGCTGAAGCTCAGCAATGCGACGGCCACTGCAGGAGCGAGCTTGCTCGCGAAAAACCTGAGGGCCCCACGGGGTGTCAGGCGCCCCGCGTTATCGTTGGCGATCTTCGCGAGCAAGCTCGCTCCTGCAGGGGATCTCATTTCAGGGCCCTTTCGACGGCGTTGGTGAATATTGTTGGCGACGCAAGCTGCATTTCGCGGCTGGCGATTTCCACTGCCACTTGCACGGTGCTGGCGCGGGTCAAGCGTTCGCCGCTGGCCAGATCGGTAATCAGGTAATTGATCTTCAAACGGTTCTCCCACTCCACCAGGCTGGCGCGCACGTTGATCGTTTGGCCGAAGGTGGCGCCGCGCACGTAGCGCAGCTGCATGTCGATCACCGGCCAGGCGTAGCCGGCGTCGAGCATCGCGGTGTAGTTATGGCCGATCTTGTCCAGCAACGCGCAGCGCGCCACTTCCAGGTACTTCACGTAATGCCCGTGCCATACGACGTGCATGGTGTCGATGTCGAAAAACGGCACGAGGATTTGAGTGTCGCAGTGCAATACGCCGGGGCTACGCATGCAGCCTCCAGTGTTGCTCGGCGATGCGTTGCAGGCACAGGCGCAGTTCGCCTTCCAGGGCGCGGTCTTCGATGACCGGCGGGAAGTCCCGGGCCAGTTCTTCGTGCATGGCAGCCAGTGCTGGTGGCAGCGCTCGTGCGTCTTCAGCCTGGGCGCGCAGCCACACGCCTTGGTTGGCGGCGAGCAAGGTGGCGGCGGCGACCTGTTCGGTCAGCTCGAGCACGCGGATCGCATCGCGGGCGGCGATGGTGCCCATGCTGACCTTGTCCTGGTTATGGCACTCGGTCGAGCGCGAGAACACGCTGGCCGGCATGGTGTTTTTCAGCGCTTCGGCGGTCCAGGCGCTGGTGCCGATCTGTACGGCCTTGAAGCCATGGTTGATCATTGCGCGCTCGGCCGGCGCGCCCGACAGGTTGCTCGGCAGGCCGTGGTTGTAACGCACGTCCACCAGCAGCGCCATCTGGCGGTCGAGCAGGTCGGCGACATTGGCCACCAGTGTCTTGAGGCTGTCCATGGCAAAGGCAATGTGCCCGCCGTAGAAGTGCCCGCCGTGCAGCACGCGTTCCTCTTCGGCATCGATGATCGGGTTGTCGTTGGCGCTGTTCAGTTCGATTTCGATAAACGCGCGCAGCCAGTCCAGGCTGTCGGCCAGCACGCCGAGTACATGGGGCGCGCAGCGCAGGGAGTAGCGATCCTGCAGGCGGTGCAGCGGGGCCGTCGGTGCATCGATGGCCAGGTCCTTGCGCAGCCAGGCGGCTACTTGCATTTGCCCGGGATGGGGCTTGGCGGCGAACAGGCGTTCGTCGAAGTGTTCCGGGTTGCCTTGCAGCGCCACCACATTCAACGCGGTGATGCGCGTGGCCAGCTGCAGCAGGTAGTCGGCGCGGGCGAAGGCCAGGCAGGCAATGCCGGTCATTACCGCTGTGCCGTTCATCAACGCCAGGGCTTCCTTGGGGCGCAGCACCAAAGGTTCCCAGCCCAGCTCGCGGTGTACGTCGGCGGCCTGGCGGCGTTCGCCACCAAACAGCACTTCTCGTTCACCGGACAAGGTGGCCGCCACATACGACAGCGGCGTCAGGTCACCGCTGGCGCCCACCGAGCCTTCTTCCGGGATCAGCGGCAGCACGTCGTGTTCGAGGAATCCGTGCAGGCGCTCGAGCAGTTCCACGCGTACCCCGGACACGCCATGGCACAGCGACTGCAAGCGCGCCGCCAGCACGGCGCGGGTGGCTTGGGCATCGAGCAACTTGCCCAGGCCGCAACCGTGGAAGGTGTACAGATGACGCGGCAGCGCCTCGACGTGTTCGAGCGGCACCGCCACCACGCAGGAGTCGCCGTAGCCGGTGGTCACGCCGTAGATCACGCCTTCCTTGTCCAGCAGCGAATCAAGAAACTGCGCGCCCTTGGCGATGCGCCGGCGATACGCGGCATCGTCCTGCAAGCGAGTGGGCACCTGACGGTTGGCCAGGGCCAGGACGTCTTCGATGCGCAGGGGGCGTTCGCCAAAGGTGATCGGCTCAAGAGACGTGGTCATCGGTCTTCCAGAAAGGGTAAAAGTTGAACCATTGTTGCGGCGCTTGCAGGCAGAACTGGCCCAGGCGTGCGGCGTAGCGAGCGGCCCACAGGGCGATGACCTGCTCACGGGTGCTGCGCTTCCATTCGATCAATGGCGCGAAGGGCTCGATGGTCAGGCGATAGCGGCCCTGGTGCTTGAGGCACATCAGCAGGTTGACCGGGCACTTGAGCAGGCCGGCCAGCAGCCACGGGCCCTGGGGGAATGCGGCATCATGCCCGAGGAAATCCACGCGCACCGTGCGCCCGCCGTGCAGCGGAATGCGGTCGCCGGCAATCGCCAGCCACTCGCCGTCGTCCAGGCGCTGGCTGAGCAGCAGCATGGTGGCCGGGTCCAGTTCGCTGACCTGGATCAGGCGCAAATGGGTCGCGCCCGCTTCGCCCAGCAGACGATTGAAACGCTCGGCATGCTTGGTGTGCACCAGCACGTTCATGGTCACCTGTTCGCCGATCTCCGCCAGCGCGCGGCACACTTCCAGGTTGCCCAGGTGCGCGCCCACCAGCATCTGCCCGCGCTCGCCACGCAACTGGCCGCGCAATTGCGCGGGGTCGTTGATTTCGATTTGCTCCAGGCGCAGCTTGCCGTTCCACACGTCGAGCTTGTCGAGCAGGGAGTCGGCGAAGGCCATGAACTGGCCGAAGACCTTGGCATGGCTCGGCTGCAGCTCGGCACGCCCGCTCCACTGCGCCAGGCGCTGCTGGTATTGCCAGGCGCTCTGGCGCGCGGTGCGGCCGAACACGAAGAAGTAGAACACGATGCTGTAGAGCAACGGGCTCAACAGGCGCCGGCCAAGAATCTTTGCCGCGAACGCCGTGAGTTTCATCAGCCGGAAGCTGCCGCGCTCCTCGCGGTCGGCCCAGTGTTTGCTGCGCTCGCTCATGCCTGCCACCGGCGCCACAGGATGGCGGGCGCGCGCACCAGCATGCCGAAGAACAACCGCGTATGCATGGCGCTGATGCGCGCGTTGTCGTGCAACAGGCGAAAGTGCGACAGGCCGTCGGCGGGGTAATGCACCTGGGTCGGCAGCCAGCGCATCGGCTGGTTGCGCCAGGCCAGGCGCACGAGGATGTCCGAGTCGAAATCCATGCGCGTGCCGATGTAGGCCGAGTCCATCAGCGCCAGGGTGGGTGCCAGCGGGTACACGCGAAAGCCGCACATCGAGTCGCGAATCTGCAACGACAGGGTGTTGATCCACACCCACACGTGGGTCAGGTAGCGCGCGTAGAGGCGGCCCTTGGGCACGCTTTCGTCGTATTCGGGATAGCCGCAGATGATCGCGTCGGGGTGCCTGCGGGATGTATCGATAAAGGTCTCGACTTCGCGCAGGTCATGCTGGCCGTCGGCGTCCACTTGCAGGGCGTGGCTGTGGCCCAAGCGCGCGGCTTCGCGAAAGCCCGCCATGACGGCGGCGCCCTTGCCCTGATTGCGGGGCAGGGTCAGCAGGGTGACGTTATCCAGCGTCGCCAGTTGCATAAGCACCGCCGCACAGGCCGGGCTGCTGCCGTCGTCCACCAACAGGCAGGGCAGGCCACTGTTCAGAAGGCTGCGCACCACGGCGGGCACGGCGGTTTCATGGTTGTAGACCGGGATCAGTGCGCAGGGGTTATGCATGTGCGGCCTCCAGCACGATCCGGCCACTTGAGCATGCAGCCTCCCCATTGCGATAGGCGAAGTACAACTTGCCGCGCTCTTGGTCAAAGCGCAGGTGCAATTGAATGTGATCGCCGGGGCGCACCAGTTGCTGGAACTTGAGCACTTCCATACCGGCAAACGTACTCGGCAAGTCGAGCAGTTGCTGGCCCAGGTTGAAGGCCCATTCCACTTGCACCACGCCCGGCAGCACAGGCGTGACTGGAAAATGCCCGCTGAAATAGGCCAGGTCGGGCGGCACGCTCAGTTGCAATGTCCATTCGCCGTCGATTTCGACCTGCTCCAGTACGTCCGGCGCCTTGGGGCGGGGGGCCAGCAACAGCGCCTCGATATCGGCCTGGGGCAGCTTGCCCTGGCTGTTGAGCGGCAGTTGGCGCAACAAACGCCAGCGGCGGGGCAAGGCCAGGGCTTCGCAATGCTGGCTCAGGTGCTGGCGCAGGGTTTGGGTCACCGTGCGCCGGCCCTGGTTGCGCAGAACATGCAGGCCCTTGGCGCTCAGTACCACCAGGGCACCGAGTGACGCGCGGTTTTCCTGCACCACGCCCAGGCGGGTTTCAGCGACCCACGGATGGGTCATCAATGCCTGTTCGAGCATCGGCAGGGCGATGCGTTTTTCTTCCAGCTTGACGATGCGGTCCAGGCGGCCGAGCAGTTCGAAGCGGCCATCGGCATGGATGCGCGCGGCGTCGGCGGTCTGTTCGATATGCCCGGCGGGCAGGTAGGGCGAGGCAATGCGCAGGGCACCGTCGGCCGCCTGGCTCAGGTGCACGTCGGCAAACGGCTGCCAGGGTTGTGCGCCCTGGCGCCAGGCGATGCCGCCGGTTTCCGAGCTGCCGAGGATTTCCGTCGGCCACTGCTGCAAGCGGTCATAGAGGCTGCCGGCGGCTTCGACAGGCAAGGCTCCCCCTGAGGAAAACACCCGTGAGACCTGGCTCAGCGCCGGCCAGTCAAGGTTATCGCCCATGCGCTTGAGCAGCGCCGGGCTGGCCACCCAGGCGAATGGCGAATGCTCGCGACTGGCGCGCTGCATGTCCTCGGGGAATGCCAGTTGCCTGCGCAAAAACGTGCGACCGGCGCACAGTGGCCACAGCACACGGAACAGCAAGCCGTAGATGTGTTGGGTGGCGACGCTGCCGATAATGCAGGCGTCTTGCAGGTCGGCGCCCCACAGTGCCTCCAGCGCCTGTACCTCATTGGCCAGCTGGCGCAGGGACTTGTCGATGCGCTTGGGTTCACCGCTGGAGCCGGAGGTGCACAGGCTCAGTTGGCAGCGATCGAGGTCGAGGGCGGCAGGGCTCAGAGGCGCCTGGTACAACGCTTCAACGTCCGCCGCTTCTGTCAGCCAGGCATCGACGACGGCATCCCAGCGTTGACGGGTTTGCGGCTGCAGGTCGGCGGGCAGCAACACGCCGACCCCGGCACGCCAGGCGCCGAGCAACGCAATCGCCAGCACGCCGGCGTCTTCCAGGTGCACCGCCAGGCGCTGGATGCCACGCGCTTGCAAGCCTGCCGCCAGGCGCAGCGACTGCTCCATCAGTTGAGCATGATTGAGCGCCGGCTCAGTGGTGACCCGACGCTGTTCCTGTGGCTCGAGCAGCAGGTGCTCAAGTTTCAAACCTTTCATACGCGGCCTCGAACCCTTTGTCGTACCAGCCATTCCACGGCAAACAACAGCCCCATCAGCGCGTAGGCGATAAAGCCGTTGTACAACGTCCACCAGCTCAGCGGCGCCCACAAGGTGAGGGCGGCAGCGAGCAGGCCATTACACAGA
Source organism: Pseudomonas sp. 24 E 13 (assembly GCF_900004715.1). Classification (NCBI taxonomy): domain Bacteria; kingdom Pseudomonadati; phylum Pseudomonadota; class Gammaproteobacteria; order Pseudomonadales; family Pseudomonadaceae; genus Pseudomonas; species Pseudomonas sp. 24 E 13. Next base: position 32,135 of record NZ_CVTO01000120.1, on the reverse strand, counting down.
AAAAACACACTCCACACCACGGTGACCTGGCGCGTATACAGCACCGCGTTCGCCGGCAGGTCCGGCTCAGTCATGCGCGCCAGGCGCTCGACCATCGGTGGCCCGTATTTCAGGCTCAGGCCGAACAGTGCCAGCATGAACCCACTGACCAGGCTGGGGTACCAGCGCAGCCATTGCGGGTTATCGAACCAGGCCAGCGCCAGGCAAAACACAATCACCACCAGCGCCATCCAGCGACTGCCGGGGCGTCGTGCAGCGGTGAACGCGCGCAGCAACCACAGGCTGCCCAACAACAGGCCAAATTGCCAGGGCGCAAAATGCTCGGTGCCGTAATACACCGCGAAGGGGTACAGCAGCCCCGCCAGCAACAGGCCAAGGCCGATCAGCCGGCTCATGCGGCGGGCTGGACCAGACGGTACACCGCCTCAACCACGTCATTGACGGTGCGCACCGCCTTGAATTCCTCGGCGGCGATCTTCTTGCCGGTCTGGCGCTTGATATGGTCGATCAGGTCCACGGCATCGATGCTGTCGATTTCCAGGTCCTGGTACAGGTTGGCGTCCAGGGTGACGCGCTCAGGTTCCAGTTCAAACAGTTCCACCAAGGCATCGCGCAGGGTGTTGAAAATATCGTCACGAGTTTGCATGGTCCGGTCTCAAGCTGCCTGTCTGGCCGTGACGAATGCCGCAAGGCTGGCCACGTTGGTGAAGTGATTGCGCGTGTCCTTGGCGTCGGCGTCGATCTTGATGCCGTACGTTTTCTGAATCGCCAGGCCCAGTTCAAGGGCGTCGACCGAATCCAGGCCCAGGCCCTCGCCGAACAGGGTCTGGTCGCTGCCGATGTCGTCGGCGCTGATGTCTTCCAGGCCCAGGGCCTCGATGATCAGCGTCTTTATGTCGTGCTCAAGGCGGTGTTGGTCGCTCATCTTCGGCGAGCTCCTTAATGAAATAGTGATGCAGGTAATCGTTGAGCTTGCGTGACGCCTGGGGCGCGGGGCCCAGTGCGGCAAACGCGTGTGGTTCTATATCGGCACCCACACGCAAACTGAAGTGAAATCGGCACTTGGGAATGCGATACCAGGGCTCGGCCTTGGTCAGGGTGGTGGGGCTGACCTTGATCACCACCGGGGTGATGATCGTCGCACCGCGCAGCGCAATGGCCGCGCCGCCGCGATGAAAGGCCGGTGGCGCGCCGGGTGTGGTGCGGGTGCCCTCGGGAAAGATGATCAGGGTTTGCCCCGCGCGCAGGGCATCGGCAGCGGCATCGAGCATGTCGGCGCTGCCATCGTTGCTGATGTAGCCGGCGTCGCGCACCGGGCCGCGGGTGAACGGGTTCTGGAACAGGCTCTGCTTGACCACGCAATTGGTCTGGCGCATCAGGCCGATCAGGAACACGACATCGATCAGCGACGGGTGGTTGGCGACGATCATCTGGCCCGGGCGACCGAGTTTCTCCGCGCCCTCGACGCTGTACGTGAGGATGCCCAGCCGTTTCATCAGGCGAATGAAGAACCAGAACAAGCAACTGATGGTGTGGCGCGCGCGCCGTTGATGCTGCCCGGCGTCGCCCGGCAGGCAACTGAGCAGCGGGAACACCAGCAAGCGCAGGCACAGCCCGCCGACGCCGAACACAAAGAAGCTGGCGGCCGTGGCGAACAGGCGCCAGTAATAGGCCTGCCGTGGTTTGTCGTTCAGGACTTGGGTCGCCAGTTCCATACTCGGTTCTTCCAGGCATGTTGGCAGGCGCCCTGTTCGGTCAGCAGGGTGCGCAGCAGGTTCAGGGCGTGGGGCCACTGGGTGTGAGTGAGTTGGACAGCGCTGCTGTTTAGTTCCAGTTGCCACTCGTCGCCCGGCGTCAGCAAAAGGCCCAGGGCATAGGGGAAGGGCACGTCAGCAATCCAGCTGGCGTACGCCTCGGGCGGTTGTTCTTCGGTAATTATCAGCAATACGGCCGGGGCGCCTTCGTTGAGCAATGCGGCGGCTTCGAGCACGCCGTGTTCGAGGCCATCACCGGCGGCGGCAAGGGCGGTCATCTCGCTGGTTTCATTGCGCAGGATCGACCACAGGCCAATCACCGCGTTATGCACCGACAGGCTGAACTGGGTCGGCGACAGTGGCTGCTCGTTGGCCAGGTCGCTGAGGATGTCGAGGGTGCGCGGGGTTTCGCCGTGGCGGGAAATGAACACCAGCGGCAGGTCTTCAAGGCCTTCGGCCAGTGGCCAGCCGACGCTGAACGCCATGCGCGCCAGACGGCTCAGGCGGCGGCGCTGCATAGCTGGCAAAAATGACACATCGGGGGACGCGTCGCTGACAGGCAGCAACACCGGGTCCCGGCACCAGGCGTGCCAGTCGTCCGCACTCTCAAGGCTTGGAGCCCAGGCGCGCCATTGGGCGATGTTGAAGTTGATCACTGAGAAGTTATCCCGCCCCTGCGGGCTTCCATGTGCGGCCAATGGCCCCGGATTCCGGGACAGAGGGCAATGGCCGAATGGCGCGCATTATCCCGGTGCCGTGGGGTTCTAGCAAATACTGGTTAAAATTTGTTCGCTATTGATTACAAATAAGTCGTTGAAATTTACGCGCTGTGTGCGACAGAAGGTCGAACCGGAATATCGGAACGTTCCCATTCATTTGTGAGCCAGGCACAGCGGATGGATGAACGAGGTAGCTAACCGGCGCTTTTGCGCTCTACACTCGGGTTATTCATTGATACACGGAGGCTTTTCCATGCGGCGCGTGGTGTTCAATCAGAAAGGCGGCGTGGGTAAGTCCAGCATCGCCTGCAACCTGGCGGCGGTCAGCGCCAGCGAAGGTTATCGAACCCTGTTGGTGGACCTCGATGCGCAGGGTAACTCCACCCAGTACCTCACCGGGCTGACCGGTGATGACATTCCCATGGGGATCGCCGATTTTTTCAAGCAAACCCTGTCTTCCGGGCCGTTTTCCAAGAAGAACAAGGTGGATATCTACGAAACGCCTTTCGACAACCTGCATGTCATCACCGCCACCCCGGAACTGGCGGACCTGCAGCCCAAGCTCGAGGCCAAGCACAAGATCAATAAGCTGCGAAAGCTGCTGGATGAGTTGAACGAGGACTACGACCGTATCTACCTGGACACGCCCCCGGCGTTGAATTTTTATGCGGTTTCGGCGCTGATAGCCGCTGATCGCGTGCTGATCCCCTTCGATTGCGACAGCTTCTCGCGCCACGCCCTGTATGGCCTGTTGGCTGAAATCGAAGAATTGAAGGAAGACCATAACGAAGGTCTGGAAGTGGAAGGTATCGTGGTCAACCAGTTCCAGGCCCGGGCGAGCCTGCCGCAGCAGATACTCGACGAAATGATTGCCGAAGGGCTGCCGGTGCTGCCGGTGTACCTCGCCAGCTCGGTGCGCATGCGTGAGTCGCACCAAGAGAACAAGCCGCTGATTCACCTGGACCCACGGCACAAGCTGACGCAACAGTTCGTGGAACTGCATAACTTGCTGGAAAACGCCTGATCTCAAGCGCTGCATGGATTCAATGTGGGAGGGGGCTTGCTCCCGATGCGGTATGTCAGCCAGCTTATTTGTAGCTGACCCACCGCTATCGGGGGCAAGCCCCCTCCCACTTTTGGATAGCGTTCCGGTAGAGGAATTTGGATTTTTCCCACAAGGTCTGTAGGAAGTCTCTGGCAGCAGAGGATTGGCCTTGTAACCTTGCCTACAGCTACGCCAGAATCCGCCGGCTTGTGCGTCTGGATGTGGGTCTCTAAGGTTTGCCGGTCGCTGAATGTTCAGTGATCGGGTTTAGTAGCCCGCTCAGACGAAAGCATGTGCACCGCTCCAAAAGCATGGCGTCTTTGCCTGTCGATGGTAGCTGTGCGCAGGGCACCTTCGGGTGCGCCGGGTTTTGCTTTCGTTCTACCGGTCTACTAACCTGCGTACAGCTGCCGCCCCTTGTTTAGTAGCAAGCAGGCGATGGCCCTGGCAGAGAACGAAAATATGAATTTATTCACCGTTACACCCAGCCTCCCCACCGAAGCGCTGGTGATCAACAGCTACGAAACCTTCTCTTCGGTCCGCACCTTATTGCTCAATCTATCCAACGACCTTACCGGTGAACACCGCGATGTGGCCCTGGCTATCCATCAACTGAGCGAGCTTGGCGTCATGCTGGTCAGCCAGATGATGGACCGCCAAGCCCCGCTATCCTCAAGTTAAAACGCGGTTAAAAATGTGGGAGGGGGCTTGCTCCCGATAGCAGAGTGTCAGGCACTTATGTGTCACTGATACACCGCTATCGGGAGCAAGCCCCCTCCCACACTGTCCTGTGGTGCTTTCCTGACCGGGTTACACGCCCTGACTACGCAACCAACTCATCAACTGTGGCAACGGAAAGGCCCCACTCTGGCGCGCCACTTCCCGGCCATTCTTGAACAGAATCAAACTCGGAATCGACCGGATCCCCAACTGCGCCGACAACTGCTGGTTAGCCTCACTGTCCAGCTTGGCCAACCGGCATTTGCCTTCAAGCTGCCCGGCGGCCTGCTCGAATACCGGCGCAAACGACTTGCACGGCCCGCACCAGTCAGCCCACACGTCCACCAGCAACGGCAGGTCGCCCTTGATCTGGCTGGCGTAGTCGCCCTGTTTCAATTCAAACGGCTTGTTCAACAGCACTGGCTGCTTGCAACGGCCGCATTTGGGCGCATCACCCAGGCGTGCGCCGGGGATGCGGTTGAGACCGTTGCAATGAGGGCAGGGGATTACGAGAGGTTCAGACATCGGAGGCTCCTGGGGACTGGCCAATAGGTTGTATCTGGTGCCGGGGCTGAGATTTATCAAGGCTGGATGCAGAGACTCATTCGCTCACAGTTTCTCCCGCGCCGAATGAATCGTCTGTCTAGGATTGCTGTTGTGCGCCATTGGTCTGTTTACGGCTATAGCAAATTGCGATAGTCGGAAATCAGGTTTAACCTCCATAGCAAGATGCGATAGGGACGTTGCATGCGAGTCATCAGTGAAAAGAGGATCTGGGAAGCAAAGGAAACATGGCCGCGCTCGGCAACAGCTTTGGACCAGTGGTATCGCGTGATCAAGCGCACGCCCCCAAGGACTTCGCTGCAATGAAAGCCATGTTTCCCGCCACGGACAAGGTAGGTGAATTTCATGTGTTTGATATTGGCGGTAACAAGCTGAGGCTGATCGCGTCGGTGCAGTATCGAATGCAGCGCGTTTACATCAAGCACCTGCTGGACCACCGCGACTATGAGAAGGACAAATGGAAGGAAAAAAACAGATGAGCGCGCTTATGCAAGTAGCGGCAGAACACTGGCAGTTCGTTTCGCCGGTGCTGCGCAAGCCGGAAAACGAGGCGGACTACGACGCACTGGTATGCGGTCTGGATGAGTTGTTGAGCCTCGTGGGTGAAGACGAAGACAGCCCGCTGATGAGCCTGGTCGACATTCTCAGTGACTGGATCGAAGCGTATGACCGTGAACACCGCCCAATGCCCGTCGCCAGCGGGGTCGATGTGCTGCGCTACATGATGCGCGAGCACAATCTCACCCAGAGCGACCTTCCGGGGGTTGGGGCACAATCAGTCGTCTCTGAAATATTGAGCGGAAAACGCCAGCTCAACGTGCGTCAGATTCGTTGGCTGGCCGAGCGTTTCGGGGTGTCCGTGGAGACCTTTATCTAAGCGGTCAAGACGAACAACTGATCTCCAGATGCTTGCCCCAATCCGGCGGCCGTTGCGCGTACTGCTCCATCCCCGCTTGTTCCTCAAACGGGTTGTTCAGCACTTCATGCAGCCGCCGCACTTCGCTGTAGTCCCCGGACTCGGCGGCGGCGATAGCGTTTTGGGCGAGGTAGTTGCGCAGGATGTACAGCGGGTTCACGGCATGCATCCGCTCACGGCGCTGCGTCTCGCTGTCGTCCCCGTCCCTTGCGACACGGGCCTTGTACTGCTCCGCCCAGGCATCGAAGCCGGCCAGGTCGACAAAGTCGTCACGCAAACGCGACACGGCCAACGCCGCCGATTCATCGCCCAAACGCCGGAAGAACAGGGTGTAGTCCACACCGCTGTTCTGCATCAGTTTGAGCAAGCGCTCCACCAGCTTCTGATCATCCTCTTCGGCGGTCGTCAGCCCCAACCGGCGACGCATCAGGTCCAGGTAGTGCGCCTGATACAGCGGAAGGTACAGGCCAAGTGCTTCCTTCAAGGCGTCAACGCTGATAAACGGCGTGAGCGCCTGGGCCAGCGCGCTGAGGTTCCACTGCCCGATCGGCACCTGATTACTGAAGGAGTAACGCCCTTCATGATCGGAATGGTTGCAGATGAAGTGCGCGTCGAAGTCATCCAGAAACGCGAACGGCCCGAAGTCGAAGGTGATGCCCAGGATCGACATGTTGTCGGTGTTCATCACGCCGTGGCAGAAACCATACGCCTGCCATTTGGCGATCATCTCGGCGTTGCGCTCAACGATTTCGCGGAACATCGCCAGATACGGCTCAGGCTGTTCGCGGCACTCGGGGTAATGCAGGTTCAATACGTGTTCAGCCAGCTCGGCCAACTGCTCGGGCTTCTGGGTGTAGTAGAAATATTCGAAGTGCCCGAAGCGGATATGGCTGGGGGCCAGGCGCAACACCATGGCCCCACGCTCCTGCTTCTCACGCCACACCGGCGTGCTGGAGCCGATCACGCACAAGGCGCGGCTGGTGGGGATGCCCAATGCATGGAGGGCTTCGGAGGCGAGGAATTCGCGGATCGAGGAGCGCAATACCGCGCGCCCGTCGCCCATGCGTGAGTAGGGCGTCATGCCGGCGCCCTTGAGGTGCAGGTCCCAATGCTCGCCGGCCTGGTTATACACCTCGCCCAGCAGCAACCCTCGGCCATCGCCCAGTTGTGGAGTGTAGCCGCCGAACTGGTGACCGGAATAGACCATCGCCCGCGGCTGCGCTTCGGCCCACAGCTTATGGCCGCCGAACAGTTCGGCAAACACGGGCGTTTCAGCCACGGCCGGGTCGAGGTCGAGCAGGGCCATGGCGGCGGCGCTCGCCACCACCAGGCGCGGCTCGTCCAGGGGCTCGGGCAGCACGTGGGTTGAGAACGCGTCGCCCAGGCGTGCGAAGCGGTTGTCGAAGGTCAGTTCGTCGAGGGCTTTCACCGGGCATCTCCAGCAGGATGCCCCAGCATTTCGCTGGGGCTCAGTTCGTTAGTCGAGTTTGCTCGGCGGGGGTTCAGGCGCATCCTCGACCTTTGCGGCGGGCGGCTCGGGCGTATCCTGCTCGGGCGCGACGAGGGTCTTGCGTTCGTCTTCCACCGGCACCAGTTTGTATTCCTGGCCGTGCATGTTCTTCAAGTACACCTCCATCTGTCGGAACGAGATGTTGATGTGCTGCTTCTTGAACTCACGGTTGATATAGCGGTTGACCTCGTCCAGCACCGGGTTGCGGTCGCCCAGGTCGCGCACGTGCATGCGCAGCTCGTGGTCCAGGGTGCTTTCGCCGAAGTTGAGGAAATACACATGGGGTTCCGGTTCCTTCAGTACCCGTGGGTTTTCCCTGGCGGCCTTGAGTAACAGCTCCTTCACCAGATCCAGGTCGGAGCCGTAGTCCACGCCCAGTTTCAGGGTCACTCGCGTGATGGTGTCGGTCAGCGACCAGTTGATCAGTTGCCCGGTAATGAAGGTCTTGTTCGGGACAATGATGTCCTTGCGGTCGAAGTCGGTGATGGTGGTGGCGCGGATGCGGATCTTGCTCACCGTGCCCGACAGGTTGCCGATGGTGATGGTGTCGCCGATGCGCACCGGGCGCTCGAACAGAATCATGATGCCGGAGATGAAGTTGGCGAAGATTTCCTGCATGCCGAAGCCCAGGCCGACCGACAACGCCGCCACCAGCCATTGCAACTTGTCCCAGCTCACGCCCAGGGTGGACAAGGTGGAGACGAAACCGACGCCGGCGATCACATAGGACAGCAATGTCGTAGTGGCATAGGCGCTGCCTTGCGCCAGTTCCAGCTTGGACAGCACCAGCACTTCGAGTAAACCGGGCAGGTTGCGCGCCAGGGCGAAGGTGATACCGATGATGATCAGCGCGCCGAGCAAGTCGCCGATGCTGATGGGCACCATGCTGATATTCGCACCGGTGCCGCTGGTGTATTCGTACAGCGTGACGTTATCCAGGTAGGAAAATACCGAGATGAGGTCCGACCACACCCAGTACAGGGCTGCGATAAAGCCGCCGAGCAGGGCCAGGCGGATCAGGCGCAAGGATTGTTCGTTGACCTTCTCGATGTCCAGGGTCGGCTCTTCAACCACCGCTTCGCCTTCACCGGCTTCCTTGGCGGCCTGGCGTTTGGCCAGGGCGCGCGCATAGGCCAGGCGTCGGGCGGCCACGCTCAGCCAGCGTACGAAGGTGGCTTCGATCACCAGCCAGAACATCAGCAGGTACAAGGTGTTGATCAAGCGGTCGCTGAGCTTGAGCGCGGTGTAGTAGTAGCCGAAGCACACCGCAATAAACAGCGCAATTGGCAGGGCGGTGAACAGCAGGCCCACGGATTTGCGAAACAGCGAGGCTTTTTCGTGGGTGGGGCTGTTGAGCAGCAGGCGACTGAGCAACCACGCCATCAGGGCGTAGCAGGTGAGGACCACGGCGATGCCCAGCACGTCTTCGGCGAGTGCCGCCGGTTGGTGCTCGGCGATGGCCACCACGGCCACCAGGGCCAGTACCACCAGCCCGAGCTTGCGCACCCAGCCCTGGAGGAATTCGACCTGGGGCTTTTCCCAGCGAAAGTGCAGCTCGGCCACGCCGCCGGGCGCGAGGATGCGGTAGGCGGTGTAGAACACCAGCCACGCCTGGGCGATCTGCAGCAGGGCCGAGCCCAGGTTGGCGTTCTGCCCACGGGCGTCGATCTGCAAGGCATAGCCGCACAGCGCCAGGCCCAGGGATACCGGCATCGCCAGCAGGATATTGATCAGGATCGCCTGCGGCGTGTGCCACTGGCTGTCGCGCTTGAAGTGACCGATGTCCAGGTGAACCTTGTTCAGGCGCTGATACAGCGCCTTGCGTCGCCACAGCAGCGCGCCGATCAACAGCAGCAGCGGCAGGAACAGCAGCGGACGCTGGGTCAGGCCGTCATACAGCTCGCTGACGCTGGAGGCCCAGGGCAGGGTGGTGACTTGCTTGGTCAGGTGCGCCGGTACGGTTTCCAGCCACTCGGTGTCCAGCGGCTTGTTGCTGGGGATCCAGAACATCTGCTCATCGAGCGTGGCGCGCAGGGTGGTGGCGGTGCTGAGCAGTTGTTTCTGGTTCAGTTGCAGGGTGATGGATTCGTTGAGCAGCGCGCTCAATTCACGGCTCAGGCGCTCCAGCAGGTCGCTGCGGGTGATCGCCAGTTCCAGCAGGGTGCGGCGCAATTGCGGGGTGACGTCGTCCGGCGGCTGGTTGGCCAGCAGGTTATCCACATAGGCGCTGGGAGAGCTGATCAGCTCGCGCTGCTGGTTGACCTCGAACTGGTACAGGCGAATGTTGGCGATGTCGTCGGCCAGGTCGCGGTCGACGGTCAAGCGCGGCAGCGCCTGTTTCTGTTTGTAGAGGATCTTGGACAGCAGCAGGCTGCCCTTGAGTACGTTGATCTGTTCGTCCAGCGCCGAATCGCTTTGGGTCACGGTGTCCAGTTGCTGCTTGGTCTGCAGGTTTTTCTGGGTCAGGTCGTTGAGGCGGTCGGTGCTTTTGAGCAGGTAGTCGGAGAGCTTCAGGTTGGCCGCGCTTTCCGTGGCCAGCAGGCTGCTGCCGCCGGCTTTCTGCGCTTCGATGGACTGTTGGGTCACCGTCTGCTGGGACTGGGCCAGGCGTTTCTGGTTGATCAGGGTTTGCAGGTCCTGGATTTCCTGCTCCAGGCGTGTGGTTTTTTCCTGGATCAGGTCGTGCTGGCTGTTGCCCAGGTCTTGCAATTGGCTGTTGCCGGCCAGTTCCTGGCGGCGCAGGGGAATCAGCGCATTCAGGGCGGCGAGTTCGGCGTTGAGCTGGTTGCGCTGGTCGGCGTTGAGGGCTTTGCCGTTGTCCTTGCCGGTCTTGAGGGTCGCATTGATTTGCTGGATGCGCGTCTGGCTGCTGCTGATTTCGGTCTGGGCGCGCTCGGGCCGGGTCTGGGCGGCGATGGTCAGGCTGTTGGCGTCGGCCAGCTCTTTTTGCAGGTCGCCTTGCTGGGTACTGCGCTGCACCAGTAATTGCTCAAGCTGCGGCACGGGCAGGCTGGCGTAGCGTTGGGCCACCGGGACGATTTTGGTGGCCTTGAGCCGGGTCAGCTCGCGCTGGTTGTCGACCGTCTGGCGCGGCGCGTCCTCAAGTTGGCGTTTGAGGTCGGCCAGGCGCTGCTCGTAATCCTGCTTGTTGGCCAGGTACGTCAGGGTCTGTTGCAGGATGCCCTGCAATGCCTTCATGTCGGCGTCGGGCAGCTTGCGGTCGGGCAGCTTGTCCAGGGTTTGCTGGATAGCGTCGGCACTGGGCGGGTCGGCGGCGTGGACGGTGCCGACACAAAGGGTCAGGCCCAGCAGGGCAGTAGCGAGAAAAGTGCGCAGGATTGGCATAGAGACCGGTCGAGCAAGGTAAAGAATCGGGGCGTTGTCGCCCCGCAGTTTAGAGGAAGAGCCCGGGGCCCGGGCGACTTCCTTCGGGGAATCTGACGCCGACTTTGCCAATCTTGTTCCCGTCCATGACTGCGACGGTCCAGATGGTGTTGTTCCACTCCACCTGGTCGCCCACCACCGGCGCGCCGCCGACTTTCTGGGTGATGAAGCGGCTCAACGGCATGTCCGGGTCGATACCCTCCAGCTTGAGCCCGTACAGCGCCGACACCGCGCCCAGCTGGGCGTCGCCTTCAAGGACGAAGTCGCCGAAGAAGCGCAGGTCCAGGCCGCGTTGCGGTGCCTGGCTGAACAGTTTGCCCAGGGCCGGCAGGTTGTGTTCATGGCCGATGACGCAGAGCAAATCATCGACTTCCAATACTGTACTACCCGACGGATGGAGCAGTTGCTGGCCACGAAACAGCGCGGCGATCCGCGTGCCCTCGGGCATTTTCAGCTCGCGCAGGGCGGCGCCGATGCACCATTTTTCCGCGCCCAGGCGGTAGACGAACAGCTCCCACTCACTGGTGACGTGCACTTCCAGGGCGGCGCGGGAAATCGGCGCCGGGTCCGGCGGTACGGTGACTTTGAGCAACTTGGCCACCCACGGCAGGCTGGTGCCTTGCACCAGCAGCGACACCAGCACGATAAAGAACGCCAGGTTGAAGTACAGCTGCGCATGGGGCAGGCCGGCCATCAGCGGGAACACCGCGAGAATGATCGGCACCGCACCGCGCAGCCCGACCCAGGCGATAAAGGCTTTTTCGCGACTGTGGAAGGCCTTGAACGGCAGCAGGCCGACCATCACCGACAGCGGGCGCGCAAACAGGATCATCCACAGCGCCAGGCCCAGGGCGGGCAGGGCGATGGGCAGCAAGTCATGGGGCGTGACCAGCAGGCCCAGCACCAGGAACATGCCGATCTGCGCCAGCCAGGCCATGCCGTCGAGCATATGCAGGATGCCGTGGCGGCTGCGCACCGGACGGTTGCCGATCACCAGGCCGCACAGGTACACGGCGAGAAAACCGCTGCCGTGCAAGGCGTTGGTCAGGGCGAAGACGAACAGGCCGCCGGCGATCACCAGGATCGGGTACAGGCCGTTGGCCAGGTTGATGCGGTTGACCATTTGCAGCATCAGCCAGCCGCCGCCCAGGCCGACCAGGCCGCCGATGCCGAATTCGCGGATCAGGTGGGTCAGCAGGCTCCAATGCAGGCCGGTCTGGCCGCTGGCGAGCATGTCGATCAGGGTCACGGTGAGGAACACCGCCATGGGGTCGTTGCTGCCCGATTCGATTTCCAGGCTGGCGCTGACCCGTTCGTTCAGGCCCTTGCCGCCCAGCAGCGAGAACACTGCCGCAGCGTCCGTGGAGCCGACGATGGCGCCGATCAGCAAGCCCTGGATGATATTGAGGTCGAACAGCCAGGCCGCCGCCATGCCGGTGAGGCCGGTGGTGATCAGCACGCCCACTGTGGCCAGGGACAACGCCGGCCAGAGTGCCACACGGAAACTCGCCACCCGCGTGCGCAAACCGCCGTCGAGCAAGATCACGGCCAGAGCGAGGTTGCCCACCAGGTAGGCGGTCGGGTAGTTATCGAAGATGATGCCGCCGCCATCGACGCCGGCGATCATGCCCACGGCCAGGATGATCACCAGGATCGGGATGCCCAGGCGTGACGAAAGAGAACTCACCAGAATGCTCGCACTCACCAGCAACGCGCCGATCAAGAACAGGCTGTTGATGGTCGTCGCATTCAAAGGCAGTACTCCAGAGCAGGGAAGACAGGGCGCAAACTGACCATGCAGTCTGCGTGCCAGGGATTCTAACCTGTTGAATTGCTGCGCTGTCAAAAAGCTTTTTCTGATTCTTGCAAAACCAAATGTGGGAGGGGGCAAGGCTTTTTGTAGGAGCGAGCTTGCTCGCGAAAAACTCACAGGCGCCGCGTTCATTCAGGAAGCACGCGTTATCGTTGCCGTTTTTCGCGAGCAAGCTCGCTCCTACATTTTTAAGCCGGTGCCGTCAGTCAGAGGCGGAAACGGCCGACCATGCCATTCAAATCCACCGCCAGGCGCGACAGCTCGTTGCTCGCCGCGCTCGTCTGGCTGGCGCCGGTCGCCGATTGCACCGACAGGTCACGGATATTCACCAGGTTGCGGTCGACTTCCCGTGCGACCTGCGCCTGTTCCTCCGCCGCACTGGCGATCACCAGGTTGCGCTCGTTGATCTCGACAATTGCGGTGTTGATGGTGTCCAGCGACAGCCCCGCGCCCTTGGCGATGTTCAGCGTCGATTCGGCGCGCTCGGTACTGTTGCGCATCGAATCCACCGCGTGCTCGGTGCCGGCCTGGATGCTGCCGATCATGCGTTCGATCTCGCTGGTGGACTGCTGGGTACGATGGGCCAACGCGCGCACCTCATCCGCCACCACCGCAAAACCACGCCCGGCCTCACCGGCCCGCGCCGCTTCGATGGCCGCGTTGAGGGCCAGCAGGTTGGTCTGGTCGGCCAGGCCACGGATCACGTCCAGTACCTTGCCGATATCGCGCGATTCATTGGCCAGCTCACCGATCAAGGTCGCGGTGGCTTGTACGTCGCCGCTCATGCGTTCGATGGCGCTGACGGTTTCCTGCACAAGGTCACGCCCGTCGCCGGCGGAGGTGGTGGCGTTGCGCGAGGCTTCAGAGGTGCTCACGGCATTGCGTGCGACTTCCTCGACCGCGCTGGTCATCTCGTTGACGGCGGTGGCGGCCTGTTCGATTTCGTTGTTCTGCTGGGTCAGGCCGCGCGCGCTTTCGTCGGTGACGGCGTTGAGCTCTTCGGCGGCCGACGCCAGTTGCGTGGCCGAGCCGGCGATGCGTTGCAGGGTGTCGCGCAGTTTGTCCTGCATTTTGGCCATGGCGGCCAGCAAGCGCCCGGCTTCATCGTTGCCGTCGACCTTGATCGGGCGCGTGAGGTTGCCTTCGGCCACTTCTTCCGCCGCTTCCAGGGCCTGGGAGATTGGCACGGTGATGCTGCGGGTCAGCAGCCAGGCGAACAACAGGGTCAGCGCGGTGGCGATCACCAGCAGGCCCACGACCATGTTGAAGGCCAGGTTGTACTGGTCTTCGGCCTGCTGGTTGGTGTCCAGGGCCATGGCGTTATTGATTTCCAGCAGGCGGTTGAGTACCCCGTTGACCTGCTCGGAGTTGGTCAGCAGCTCGGTGTTGAGCAGGGCGCGCAATGCCTCGACCTGGTTGCCCTGCGAGAGGCTCTTCATACGCTCTTCGATCTGATGGTACTGAGCCAGCAATCGCACGTATTCGTTGTAGGTCGAACGTTCTTCGCTGGTCTCGATCAGCTTTTCATATACGCCTTGGGCGGTGCGGATCTGCTGGTTGCGCAGGTCGAAGGCTTCCAGGGTCTTTTGCTGCACGTCCGGCTCGCGGTTGGTGAGCAAGCGGTACGACAACACACGCAGGCGCAATGTCAGTTGGGTGAACTCGTCGAGGGCGCGGATGCTGGGTACGCTGGCCAGGGTGATGTCTTCGGTGGCCGCTCGGATCTTGCTCATCTGGTTCAGCGCGAACACGCCGAGAAACAACATCAAGGCGCCAATAAACGCGAAGCCGAGGAAGGCCCTCGGCGCGATATTCATATTACGAAGAGACATGCTGGAATCCTGGGGGGAGCGCGATCCGTGCGGCCATGAGGTGGTGTGTGCATCGCGTATCGGCCCTACGACTAAAGTCTTAAGGGACTGTGCGTTTTTGTCGCATCTGACCAGGGGTTTCAGCGATTCAGGAACCAGATTGGGTAATTGCAGTCACTAAGGCTCGAAAGTGCGGCCCGGGCCTTCGGAATCGGGCTGCGCGCCGGGGGATAACCCTGGCATCCGAGGTGAATTTTCTTTATCGTCACCGCCCTTTTAAAAGCTCGAGAAATCAAAATGTTAGAAGCATCCCTCAGCCAACTGGAACAACTGGTCAGCGACCTCGTACAGCAGAATCATGACCTGCTGGGCAGCAACGAATCCCTCAAGGCGGAGCTTGCCCGTGCCAGGGACGAAAACGACAGCCTGCAACTGAACCTGATGGAACAGGAAGAAAAACACGGTGCCACCGCCGCCCGTATCCAGGCACTGGTTGAGCGTGTAAGCGCAGGGCCTGTCAGCGCATGAACGAAGGGATAAAGGTCGTTTCGATTCTCGGAGAGGATTACTCGATCAAGGCACCGGCCGGGGAAGACCAGACCCTGATGCACGCCGTGACTATGCTCAAGGCCTCCCTGGCCACCACCAAGAAAAAGTACCCGACCCTGATCGGTGACAAACTATTGGTACTGGCCGCGCTGAACCTGTGCGCCGAGCAAATCGAAATGCAGCAGGCTCACCAACAGGAACTCGACCGTTACCAAGAGCAAGTCAGCGCCACGGTCGAGGTGATTTCCAAGGCGATCCAGCCCTAGAACCACGCATCCTGCATGCCCAGGCACGTATCGTCGCGTGCCTCCAGAATCGCCAGTTCATGATGGCAGCCTGGTACTTCCCAGGTCAGGAAGTACCGGGCGGCCTGGAGCTTGCCTTTATAGAAGGCCACATCGGCCGCGTTGCCCCTGGCCAGTCCTTCTTCGGCGCGAATCGCCTGTTCCAGCCAGCGCCAGCCAATCACCGTGTGTCCGAACACCTTCAGGTACAGCGCCGAGTTCGCCAGGCTGCTGTTGACCTTGCCCTGGGCGAGATCGCCCAGCAGGCCGAGGGTGACGCTTTGCAGGCGACTGACCAGGTGCTCCAGTGGTTGCCTCAGCGCGGTCAGCGATGGGTACTGCTGTGCCCGGGCGCCTGTCTCGGCGATCAGTCGAATCAATTGCTTGAGCCCGGCACCCCCGTTCTGTGCCAGTTTGCGCCCGAGCAAATCCAGGGACTGGATGCCATGGGTGCCTTCATGGATCGGGTTCAGGCGGTTATCGCGGTAGTACTGCTCCACCGGGTATTCACGGGTATAGCCATGGCCGCCAAGAATCTGGATCGCCAGTTCGTTGGCCTTGAGGCAGAACTCCGACGGCCAGGATTTGACGATGGGGGTCAGCAGGTCCAGCAGCTCGTGGGCCTGTTTGCGCGCGTCGTCGGTCGGCAGGGTGGTGGTGTCGTCGAACAGCCGCGCGGCATACAGGCCCAGGTCGAAGGCGCCTTCGACATAGGCTTTTTGCGTCAGCAGCATGCGCTTGATATCGGCGTGCTGGATGATCGACACGGGCGCGGTGCCTGGGTCTTTGCTGTCCGGCAGGCGGCCTTGCGGACGTTCGCGGGCGTACTCCAGCGAGTAAAGGTAGCCCGCATAACCGAGCATCACCGCGCCCATGCCCACGCCAATGCGGGCTTCATTCATCATCTGGAACATGCAGCTCAGGCCCTGGTGCGGTTTGCCCACCAGGTAGCCGACACAGTTGCCGTTATCACCGAAGTTAAGTGCAGTGGACGTTGTGCCGCGCCAGCCCATCTTGTGAAACAGCCCGGCCAGCAGCACGTCGTTGCGCTCGCCCAGGCTGCCATCATCGTTGACCAGGAATTTGGGCACGATAAACAGCGAAATACCCTTCACCCCGGCCGGTGCGTCGGGCAGCTTGGCCAGCACCATGTGCACGATATTTTCCGACAGCGGGTGGTCGCCGCCGGAAATGAAGATCTTGTTGCCCTTCAGGCGATACGTGCCGTCCGCCGCAGGCTCTGCGCGTGTACGAATATCCGACAAAGACGACCCGGCATGCGGTTCGGTGAGGGCCATGGTGCCGAAGAAACGTCCGTCGATCATTGGCTGCAGGAAACGCTGTTTCTGCTCCTCGGTGCCAAAACTTTCAATCAGGTTGGCGGCGCCCATGGTCAGGAACGGGTAAGACGTCGACGCGGCGTTGGCCGACTGGAAGTGCGCAAAGCAGGCCTGGGACAGCAATGTAGGCAGCTGCATGCCGCCGGCTTCGAAACTGCGCGCGGCGTTGAGAAAACCGGCTTCAAGAAAGGCATCCACGGCCGGCTTTACTTCCGGAATCAGGATCGCCTTACCGTCTTCATAGCGCGGTTCGTTTTCATCGTTCTTGCGGTTGTGCGGCGCGAAGTGCTTTTCGGCGATGTTGCGCGCCGTGCTGATGGCGGCATCGAAGGTTTCGCGATTGTGCTCGGCAAACCGCTCGCGCTGGGTCAGGCCCTCGGCATCGAGGACTTCGTACAGCTCGAAAGCCAGATTGCGGGAACTGAGCAGCGTCTCGGACATGGCGGATTACCTTTGAAGGAATTGGCCTGAGTCTAAGTGCGCGAATGGAGGGTGGATAGCAAGATTGATCTGGGTGATAGAGGGGCAAAACGCAGGCAGGGAATTGAAATGGGGCCAAATGTGGGAGGGGGCTTGCCCCCTCCCATATTTTTTACCGCGGTTAGCCTATGGTCATCAGGCTGGCGTTACCGCCTGCCGCAGCGGTGTTGACGCTCAATGCCCGCTCAATCACCAGGCGCTCCAGCGCAATCGCCGTTTCGCCCTGGGACAAACCATGCACGCCAACAATCGCACCGCCACGCTGCGCCACTTGCTGGCACACCGCGCGCAATTGGTCGGAATCACCGTGATGCAGGACCGCGTCAAACACCACGTCGTCCTTGGTCCAGTCGGCCACGCGCTTGATCTTCGTCTGAATATCTTTCGGCAGACGTGGGAACAAGGCCTTGGTCAGCTCGGTTTCCGGCCATACCGCCGAACCGCCTACCGCCAATACCGCGGCCAGTTGGGTCAGCAGGTCTCCTTCCACTTCGGCCAGGCACAGCACGTGTTCGCGCGGCAGGATCGCATAGCTGTTGCGCTCGCCGGTCGGGCCGGCCAGTTGACGGGTGATACCGCTTTGCGACTGTGCGGCAAATTGTGTGCACAGGGCGCTCAGTTCGCTGAACTTATGAGTGTCGGCCCAGGTTTTCAGCGCGGTCAGCGGTTGGCTCATGGCGTCGCGCAGGCGCAGGTCGGGTGCGGTCAAAGCATCGCCACGTACGAAGGATTGCTCGATCGCATCGGTAGGACGGGTCGACAACAGGCGGTACAGGTACAGCGGACCACCGGCTTTGGGGCCGGTACCCGACAGGCCTTCACCGCCGAACGGCTGCACGCCGACCACGGCGCCGACAATGTTGCGGTTGACGTAGACGTTACCGGCGTTGACGTTGTCGATCACCTTGGCGATGGTCTCGTCGATGCGGGTGTGCACGCCCAGGGTCAGGCCGTAGCCGGATGCGTTGATCTGGCCGATGAGCTGGTCGATCTCTTTACGCTTGTAGCGCACCACGTGCAGCACCGGACCGAAGATTTCCCGTTGCAGCTCGTCGAAGCTTTCCAGCTCGATCAGGGTCGGCATCACGAAGGTGCCACGCTTGATCTCGTCGCCATCGGCAATCGCCACTTGGTAAACGTTGCGGCCTTTGTCGCGCATGGCCTGGATGTGTTTCTCGATGCCGGCCTTGGCTTCGGCGTCGATCACCGGGCCGATATCCACCGACAGGCGCTCCGGGTTGCCCAGGCGGCATTCGGCCATGGCGCCCTTGAGCATTTCGATGACACGGTCTGCCGAATCTTCCTGCAGGCACAAGACGCGCAGGGCCGAGCAACGTTGGCCGGCGCTGTCGAAGGCCGACGACACCACGTCGATGACCACTTGTTCGGTGAGCGCCGACGAATCGACGATCATCGCGTTCTGGCCACCGGTTTCGGCGATCAGCGGAATCGGACGCCCCTGAGCATCCAGGCGCCCGGCCACACTGCGTTGCAGCAAGCGTGCAACCTCGGTGGAACCGGTGAACATCACACCTTTGACGCGCTCGTCACCGACCAGGCGGGCACCGACGCTTTCGCCCTGGCCCGGCAGCAATTGCAGCACGCCTTGCGGGATACCGGCTTCGAGCAGGATGCGCACAGCCTGGGCGGCGACCAGCGGGGTTTGTTCGGCAGGTTTGGCCAGGACTGGGTTGCCGGCGGCCAGCGCAGCGGCAACCTGGCCGCTGAAGATCGCCAGCGGGAAGTTCCACGGGCTGATACACACCACCGGGCCCAACGGGCGGTGGGCGTCGTTGGTGAAATCGTTGCGTGCCTGCACCGCGTAGTAGCGCAGGAAGTCCACGGCTTCGCGCACTTCAGCGATGGCGTTGGCGAAGGTCTTGCCGGCTTCGCGGGCCAGCAGGCCCATCAGTGGCTGGATTTCGCCTTCCATCAGGTCGGCGGCGCGTTCCAGGATCGCGGCGCGCTCGGCGGGCGGGGTAGCCTGCCAGATCGGTGCGGCGCTGATAGCGCACTGGATGGCATTGTCGACGTCTTCGACCGTGGCTTCCTGAACATGACCGACCACATCGCGCAGGTCGGACGGGTTCAGCACCGCGGTAGCCGGTTGTTCGCTGGAGGCGCAACCGAGCATCGGCGCGGCTTTCCAGTTGTTGTGGGCGGTGGCCAGCAGGGCGCAGGACAGCGATGCCAGGCGATGCTCGTTGGCCAGGTCGATACCGGCCGAGTTGGCGCGGTCGCGGCCATACAGGTCACGCGGCAGCGGGATACGCGGGTGCGGCAGGCCGAAGCCGCCTTCCACGGTCGCCATCTGCTCGATGCTCGCCACTGGATCGGCCACCAGCTCCTGGATCGAGATGGATTGGTCGGCGATGCGGTTGACGAACGAAGTGTTCGCACCGTTTTCCAGCAGGCGACGCACCAGATACGCCAGCAGTGTTTCGTGGGTGCCGACCGGGGCGTACACGCGGCACGGACGGTTCAACTTGCCTTCGGAAACCTTGCCTACGACCTGTTCGTACAGCGGCTCACCCATGCCGTGCAGGCATTGGAACTCGTACTGGCCGGGGTAATAGTTCTGACCGGCAATGTGGTAGATGGCGGCCAGGGTGTGGGCGTTGTGCGTGGCGAACTGCGGGTAGATGACTTCCGGCACCGACAGCAGTTTGCGTGCGCAGGCAATGTAGGAAACGTCGGTGTACACCTTGCGCGTATACACCGGGTAGCCTTCCAGGCCTTCGACCTGGGCGCGCTTGATTTCGCTGTCCCAGTACGCGCCTTTGACCAGGCGGATCATCAGGCGGTGGCGGCTGCGGCGGGCCAGGTCGATCACATAGTCGATCACGTACGGGCAACGCTTCTGGTAGGCCTGGATCACGAAACCGATACCGTTCCAGCCGGTCAGTTGCGGCTCGAAGCACAGGCGCTCGAGCAGGTCCAGGGACAACTCGAGGCGGTCGGCTTCTTCGGCGTCGATGTTCAGGCCGATGTCGTACTGCTTGGCCAGCAACGTCAGCGACAACAGGCGCGGGTACAACTCGTCCATCACCCGCTCGTACTGCGCGCGGCTGTAACGCGGGTGCAGGGCGGAAAGCTTGATAGAGATGCCTGGGCCTTCATAGATCCCACGGCCGTGGGACGCCTTGCCGATGGAATGAATGGCTTGTTCGTACGAGGCCAGGTACTTCTGCGCATCGTGCTCTGTGAGCGCGGCTTCCCCGAGCATGTCGTAGGAGTAGCGAAAGCCCTTGGCTTCGAACTTGCTCGCATTGGCCAGGGCTTCGGCGATGGTTTCGCCGGTGACGAACTGCTCGCCCATCAGGCGCATGGCCATGTCGACGCCCTTGCGGATCATCGGCTCGCCGCTTTTGCCGATGATGCGGCTCAAGGACGAGGTCAGGCCGGCTTCGTTGTGGGTGGCGACCAGTTTGCCGGTCAACAGCAGGCCCCAGGTGGCGGCATTGACGAACAGCGACGGGCTGTTACCCAGGTGCGGGTGCCAGTTGCCGGTGCTGATCTTGTCGCGAATCAGTGCATCGCGAGTGCCCTTGTCCGGGATGCGCAGCAGCGCCTCGGCCAGGCACATCAGCGCCACGCCTTCCTGGGACGACAGGGAAAATTCCTGCAGCAGGCCCTGAACAATACCGGCACGGCCGCCGGCGCTCTTCTGGTTGCGCAGCTTCTCGGCAATCGTGGCGGCCAGCTTGTGGGTGGCTTCGGCCATGTCGGCCGGCAGACGGGCCTGTTCGATCAGCATCGGCACCACTTCCGGCTCGGGGCGACGGTAAGCGGCGGTGATCGAGGCGCGCAATACGGACTGCGGCAGGATGCTCTCGGCGAACTCAAGGAAGCACTGGTGCGCGTGGTCGGCCTGGACCTCGCCCGCATCATCGGCGTCCTTGTTGCTCAAGCCATTGAGCTCGTTCAGGGTTGCACCACCCTCGAGTTTCTCCAGGTAATTGAAAATTGCCTGTTTGATCAGCCAGTGCGGCGTGCGATCAATGGAGGACGCGGCGGCCTTGAGGCGTTCGCGGGTCGGGTCGTCGAGTTTGACCCCAAGGGTGGTCGTAGCCATATTCTTATCCTCATGGGTGCCACTACCGAGTGGCATCTGCTGGCGGCAAGATTAGCTTTGCCCATGGCGAGGTGCAACCGGGTGCAACCCTTTTTGTTGATGAAATTTACGACGCTTGATCGGAAAAAATCCGGCCTTTGACCGAATCGGCTGCTTGTCGGTGCATTTGCTTCTGAGATTGAATGTTCTTGCTCCGAAAAGGAGCAAAAACACGGTGTTTGTGCGCAAAAGCGCGCAGGTGCAACTTATTCGCAAGAAACTGGTTGCACCTTATTTGCATTGTTGAATAGCATTCGCGCACCAAGGTGCAACCACCTCTACGGTTTGGTTCATCGGCTGGCGGCTTTCCTGGGGAAACGCCAGTCATAAATGCGCGGCATTCAGCATCGTTTATTCGGTTACTACCGGTAGCGGTCTGACAGACCGTCGCTACATAAAAACAAAGCCAGGGCGTCACTTCTATGAGCGTTAGCAATCCCACCCTGATCACGTTCGTGATCTATATCGCAGCAATGGTGCTGATCGGCCTGATGGCCTATCGCTCCACCAACAACCTTTCCGATTACATCCTTGGCGGTCGCAGCCTTGGCAGCGTGGTGACAGCCTTGTCCGCCGGTGCTTCCGATATGAGCGGCTGGTTGTTGATGGGCCTGCCGGGCGCGATCTACATGTCGGGCTTGTCGGAAAGCTGGATCGCCATCGGCCTGATCGTCGGTGCCTACCTCAATTGGCTGTTCGTGGCCGGTCGCCTGCGGGTGCAGACTGAACACAACGGCGACGCCCTGACCCTGCCGGATTACTTCTCCAGCCGCTTCGAAGATAAAAGCGGCCTGCTGCGGATCATTTCCGCCGTGGTGATCCTGGTGTTCTTCACCATTTACTGCGCCTCCGGCATCGTGGCCGGTGCGCGTCTGTTCGAAAGCACCTTCGGCATGTCCTACGAAACGGCGTTGTGGGCCGGTGCTGCGGCGACCATTGCCTACACCTTTATCGGCGGTTTCCTGGCGGTCAGTTGGACCGACACCGTGCAAGCCACGCTGATGATCTTCGCGTTGATCCTGACGCCGATCATCGTATTGCTGGCCACCGGCGGCGTGGACACCACCTTCCTGGCCATCGAAGCCCAGGACCCGACCAACTTCGACATGCTGAAAAACACCACCTTCATCGGCATCATCTCGCTGATGGGCTGGGGCCTGGGTTACTTCGGCCAGCCGCACATTCTCGCGCGGTTCATGGCGGCGGATTCGGTGAAGTCGATTGCCAACGCGCGCCGTATCTCCATGACCTGGATGATTCTGTGCCTGGGTGGCACGGTGGCAGTGGGCTTCTTCGGCATCGCTTACTTCTCGGCGCATCCTGAGGTGGCCGGTCCCGTGACCGAAAACCCTGAGCGCGTGTTTATCGAACTGGCCAAGATCCTGTTCAACCCATGGATTGCCGGTGTCCTGCTGTCGGCCATCCTCGCGGCCGTCATGAGCACCCTGAGCTGCCAGTTGCTGGTGTGCTCCAGCGCCCTGACCGAAGATTTCTACAAGGCCTTCCTGCGCAAGGGCGCGTCCCAGCTTGAACTGGTATGGGTCGGTCGTATCATGGTGCTGGTGGTGGCCTTGATCGCCATCGCCATGGCCGCCAACCCGGAAAACCGCGTGCTGGGCCTGGTCAGCTACGCCTGGGCCGGTTTCGGCGCTGCCTTCGGTCCTGTGGTGCTGATCTCGGTCATCTGGAAACACATGACCCGCAACGGCGCACTGGCCGGCATCCTGGTGGGCGCGATTACCGTGATCGTGTGGAAACACTTCGAGTTGCTCGGCCTGTACGAAATCATCCCAGGCTTCATCTTCGCCAGCCTGGCGATCTACTTCGTGAGCAAGATGGGTGCACCGACTGCCGGTATGGTCGAGCGCTTTGATGCGGCGGAAAAAGATTACAACCTCAACAAGTAATACCGCTGGGCGTTGATCGCCCAGTTATCGAAAAGAAGGCCTGCGTCCGATGGATGCGGGCTTTTTTTTGCCTGAGCGGTCAGGCCTTGAGGATTCCGGCATCGCCGATGTAGGACCTTACTTATTTTCCGGAGCAGTGCGCGACTCGGTAAACGGCTGTTGCAGAATCGCTCACTCACCCTTCGCAGAGAAACACCGGATGTTCGCTCCTGCCAATCAAAGTGCCTTTAATCTGACCCTGGATGGGGAGCCTTGTGATCTCAAGGTTCATGGATTCACGGGCGATGAATTTATCAGCCTGCCCTTTCGCTTTGACCTTGAGTTGGTCAGCGAACAACCCGACCTTGACCTCGACAGCCTTCTGCACCGCCAGGCATTCCTGGGGTTCGACGCTCAGGGCCATGGCATTCATGGCCAGGTTTACCGCGTCGCGCAAGGCGATTCGGGCAAGCGCCTGACCCGTTACCAGATCACCCTGGTACCGCAGTTGGCGTATCTGGAACACAGCACTCACCAACGGATATTTCAGCAAAAAACCGTGCCGCAGATCATTGCGCGGGTGCTGGAGGCTCAGGAGATCCAGGCCGATACCTTCGTGTTTCGCCTGAGCGGTCAATATCCCGAGCGCGAATACTGTGTTCAGTTCGACGAAACCGATTTGCAGTTCATCCAGCGCTTGTGCGTTGAGTCGGGCATTCACTACCACTTTCAGCACAGTCCCGAGCGCCACTTGCTGGTGTTTGGCGATGACCAGAGTGTGTTCAGGCAGCCGGACCAGGAAACGTCCTACTTGGCCGGTTCCGGGATGGTGGCCGGGGCCCCCGCGATCAAGCGCTTTATGTTGCGGCTCGAAACCCGCACGGCCGGCTTGAACCTGCGGGCCTACGACTTCAAAAAGCCCAGTCTGGTATTGGAAGGCACGGCCTCCAGCGGGCAACGCCCGACCCTCGACGAACAGCGCTACCCCGGTGACTTTACGGACCGAGCGCACGGCAAGTACCTGGCGCAACGTGTGTTGGAGCGTCATCGCAGTGACTTTCGCCAGGCCAGCGGTATCAGCGACCAGCCGGCCCTGGTCACCGGGCAGTTTCTGAAGATGGCCGATCACCCGTGTCAGGAGTGGAATGACCTGTGGCTGGTCACCCGGTTGCACCACACCGGGCAGCAGCCGCAAGTATTGGAGGAGTCCGCGCCTGAGGACGTGCCCGCAGGCTACAGCAACGAATTCGTGGTGACGCCTTGGGATGTGCCGTTCCGAACACCTTTGATCATGCCCCGGCCGCAGCTGTCGGGCTACCACAACGCGGTGGTCACCGGGCCTGTCGGCAGTGAGGTGCACTGCGATGAATACGGTCGGGTCAAAGTGCAGATGGCCTGGGATCGCGACGGGGAACACAACGAACACTCCAGTTGCTGGCTGCGCGTGGCGAGCGGCTGGGCCCATGACCGTTACGGGGCGGTGCTGACCCCGCGCGTCGGCATGGAAGTGCTGGTGGGCTTCGTTGATGGCGACGTGGACATGCCGCTGGTGATGGGCTGCCTGCCCAACGCGGCGAATCGTTTGCCCCTCGATCTGCCGGCGGACAAGACCCGCAGTATCTTTCGCAGCCAGAGCAGCCCCGGTGGTGGCGGCTACAACGAACTGCGCATCGAGGACCGCAAGGGCGCCGAGGAAATTTACCTGCGCGCCCAGCGCGACTGGACCCAGCACGTGTTGCATGACCAGCAGGTGCAGGTCGATAACCAGCGCCGGGTTACGGTGGGCGGCGAGTCGCACCATGAGTTGCAGGGCGAAGAGCAACGCATCACCCACGGCAATCGCCTGACTGAACTCAAGCAGGATGACCACCTGAGGGTCGGCGGTTCGCAGCACATTCGCGCCGGTCGTACCCTTCAATTGGGGGCAGGGCAGAGCATCGTCATCGATGCGGGGGCCAGCGTTACGATTCAGGCGGGAGGGCAGTCGATCACGCTGTCGGCGGGCGGCATCTTCAGCAGTGTGCCCATCCAGCCTGGCGGGGCGCCTGCCGCAACGATGGCGCCGTTGACGCCTGGTTTGAAGGAGGCGCTGCAGGCGGTTATCCCGCTGCCCCTGAGCCCTGTGCAAGTGGCCACCCTCAAGCGCAGCGCGCCGTTTTGCGAGGAATGCGAGCGTTGCCGTGCCGGGCAGTGCGATATCAGCGGGCATGCACGGAGTGTTTCCTGATGCGCACACCCATGGACCCCCGCAGCTGGCTGGCGCAGTGCCCTTTGCTTGCCGATGAGCGAATTTATGCCGTACTCGGCAATGCCAGCGACGCCAGGCCGCTCGCTGCCTGGCAAGCCACAGCGGCGGGGCCGCTGCCCCAAGCGATCTGGGCAGGCACGGCCTACGCCCAGTGGGAGGCGGTGATGCCTTACGTGGGCATCGTCGAGCCGGGCAGCGCGTTTCTCGATTGGGTAGCCGCCGCGCCAGCCGACGATTGGGGGTGGCTGGCGGTATCTTCCAGCCCATTGGAAAGCGTGGTCGCCCACCTGCAAGGCTTGAGCAAGGTATTCCTGCCCAATGACCAGGCGGTGTTTTTCCGCTTCTGGGATGGCGCCCGATTTGAGCCGATGTGGCAGCACCTGGATGACCAGGCAGGCGCGGTCTTGCCGGTGTTTGGGCGTTACCTGATCAATGGCCGCCCGCTGACGGTGGCAACTGGGCCGGTCACGCCAGCTCAAGCGTGCCCGTGGTGGCGAGTGCCTGCGTCGTTGCTCAGGCACCTGGAGGAACAGTCGCCGGGCGTGCTGGTCGACAACCTGCTGCAATGGCTGCAAGAGCAGCGTCCTGATGTGTATGCCGCCTTCACGCCGGCCACCTTGCAGCACAAACTGGGCTGGTTCGTGCGCAGGCGGGGGGCCAGCCATGCCGCGCTGGTCGATTACCTCCAGTCGCAGTTGAGTTAGACAAAGATGCCACCCGCCATGCGGCCCTGCACCTTTGCGCCGGTAGAAGGTAAACTTCGCCCCCTGCGCAGGAGCAACCATGAATTATCGTCACGCCTTTCACGCCGGCAACCACGCCGATGTCTTCAAACACCTGACCTTGACCCGCCTCATCGCCCTGATGTCGCGCAAGGAGCAGCCGTTCGCCTACCTCGATACCCACGCCGGCATTGGCCTGTACGACCTGCAGGGTGACCAGGCCAACCGCACCGGTGAATACCTGGAAGGCATCGCCCGCCTGTGGGGCGCCAACGACCTGCCGCCGCTCACCGCCGATTACATGCGCGTGCTGCACGAGATGAACCCGGATGGCCAGTTGCGCTACTACCCGGGCTCGCCGGAGCTGGCGCGGCGCCTGACGCGCCCCCAGGACCGTGTGCTGCTCAACGAAAAACACCCGGAAGACGGCGTGCTGCTCAAGGACAACATGAAGGGTGATCGCCGGGTCAAAGTGCACCTGGGCGAAGGCTGGCATGTGCCGCGCGCCTTGTTGCCAGTACCGGAAAAACGCGCGCTGATGCTGATCGACCCACCGTTCGAAAAACTCGACGAAATGCAGCGCTGCGCGGCGTCCCTCAAGGAAGCCGTGAGCCGCATGCGCCAGACCGTCGCAGCGATCTGGTACCCGGTGAAGGACCCGCGCATGCTGCGCCGCTTTTATCAGGACCTGGCCGGCACCGGCGCGCCGAAACTGTTGCGCGTGGAGCTGTTGGTGCACCCGCTGGACACGCCCAACACCCTGACCGGCTCAGGCCTGGCGATTGCCAACCCGCCGTGGGGGCTGGAAGAGGAATTGCGTGAACTGCTGCCATGGCTGTCCAAGAAGCTTGGCCAGACCCAAGGTGGATGGCAGATGGATTGGCTTATCGCTGAGTAACTAATCTCAATACAAACGCAGAACCCAATGTGGGAGGGGGCTTGCCCCCGATTGCTGGGTGTCAGTCATTACATCAGTAACTGACACTCCGCTATCGGGGGCAAGCCCCCTCCCACATTTTTAATCTGTGTTGTGCTTTAGATCGGGCAGGTCGCGCCGGTGCCGCTGATCCATGGATTGGCTTCTCGCTGGGTAACCGGCTCTGAAGCCAAGCAAGGACCCAATGTGGGAGGGGGCTTGCCCCCGATTGCGGGGTGTCAGTCATTACATCTGTGACTGACACTCCGCTATCGGGGGCAAGCCCCCTCCCACATTTTTAATCTGTGTTGCTCTTTAGATCGGGCAGGTCACGCCGGTGCCGCTGATCCATGGATTGGCTTCTCGCTGGGTAACCGGCTCTGAAGCCAAGCACGGACCCAATGTGGGAGGGGGCTTGCCCCCGATTGCTGGGTGTCAGTCATTACATCTGTAACTGACACTCCGCTATCGGGGGCAAGCCCCCTCCCACATTTTTAACCTGTGTTGCTCTTTAGATCGGGCAGGTCGCGCCAGTGCCGCTGATCCATGGATTGGCTTCTCGCTGGGTAACCGGCTCTGAAGCCAAGCACGGACCCAATGTGG
>NZ_CVTO01000120.1:0-4707 GCF_900004715.1 Pseudomonas sp. 24 E 13 | reverse complement strand
ACACTCCGCTATCGGGGGCAAGCCCCCTCCCACATTTTTAATCTGTGTTGTGCT
Organism: Pseudomonas sp. 24 E 13; assembly: GCF_900004715.1. Lineage (NCBI taxonomy): Bacteria > Pseudomonadati > Pseudomonadota > Gammaproteobacteria > Pseudomonadales > Pseudomonadaceae > Pseudomonas > Pseudomonas sp. 24 E 13. The sequence goes on along the minus strand of NZ_CVTO01000120.1, from coordinate 4,653 downwards.
TTAGATCGGGCAGGTCACGCCGGTGCCGCCGATGCCGCAATAGCCCTGCGGGTTCTTCGCCAGGTATTGCTGGTGATACGCCTCGGCGAAGTACACCGTCGGCGCTTCGTCGATTTCGGTGGTGATCTCGCCCAGGCCGGCCTTGGTCAGCTCTTGCTGATAGGCCTGGGCACTGGCCTTGGCTGCCGCCAGTTGCTCCGGCGTGGTGGCATAGATCACCGAACGGTATTGGCTGCCGATGTCGTTGCCCTGGCGCATGCCCTGGGTCGGGTTGTGCAGTTCCCAGAACATCTTCAGCAGGTCTTCGTATTTCACTTTGGCCTGGTCGTATACCACCAGCACCACTTCGCTGTGGCCGGTCAGGCCCGAGCAGACTTCTTCGTAGGTCGGGTTCGGCGTGAAGCCGCCGGCGTAGCCGACCACGGTACTGACCACCCCGTCGCGCTCCCAGAATTTGCGCTCGGCGCCCCAGAAACAACCGAGGCCGAAGATCGCGAAACCGACGTCGTCGGTAAAAGGGCCCAGCAACGGGTTGCCGTTGACGAAGTGAGTTTCGGGCAATGCCATCGGGGTTTCACGGCCGGGCAAGGCTTGTTCTTGAGTAGGCAGCACGTTTTTGTTCACCAGAATTTCCGAGCGCAAGACCATGATCAGTCCTCTCGTCAGGTTGAGTAACAGTAAATTTTCAGACAGCCAGTGTGCCCGAGTGTTACCGCGCTGTCAGGCAATTGGCCCACGTGGATAACGTTTGAGCTTTTCCTGCAGCTCTGCACCGGGGATTGGCCGGTCGAACAGATAGCCCTGGCCCACGTCGCAACGATGCCGGCGCAGGAACGCCAGTTGCTCGGCGGTCTCGATGCCTTCGGCCACCACCTTGAGCTTGAGGTTGTGGGCCATGGCGATGACCGCCGAGGTGATCTCCATGTCGTCCTGGTTATCCGGGATTTCGTGGATAAAGCTGCGGTCGATCTTAATGATGTCGATGGGGAATTTTTTCAAGTAGCTCAGCGACGAGTAACCGGTACCGAAGTCGTCCATGGCCAGGGTCAGGCCAAAACTCTTCAGTTGGTCCAGTTGCTGGCGCGTGTCTTCGGTGGCTTCCAGCAGCAGGCCTTCGGTCAGCTCCAGCTCCAGCAGATTGGCCGGCAACTGCTCTTCCTTGAGGATCGTGGCAATCGAGGCCACCAGGTCCGGGTCGGAAAACTGCTTGGGCGACAGGTTGATCGCCACCTGCAAATTACCCAGGCCCGCGGCTGTCAATCGACGGCTCATGCGGCATGCCTGCCGGGCGACCCATTTGCCGATGGGGATGATCAAACCGGTCTCTTCGGCCACGCTGATGAACTGGTCGGGGCGGATCATGCCCTTTTCCGGGTGGTTCCAGCGCAACAGCGCTTCCATGCCCAGCAGGCGACCACTGCGCAGGCACAGCTTGGGCTGGTAGAACACGTCCAGCTCATTCTGGGTCAGGGCGCGGCGCAGGTTGTTTTCCACAAACAGCTTGTAGCTGGCCTCGGCATTCAGTGCTTCAGTAAACACCTGCACCTGGTGTTTGCCGTTGGCCTTGGCCTTGTGCAGGGCCAGGCCGGCGTTGCGCATCAGCGTCTGCGGGTCGCGCCCGTGCAGCGGCGCGCAGGCCAGGCCCACGGAGCCGGTTACGCTGATCAACTGGTTGTCGACGAACATCGGTTTGTCGAGGGTGGCCAGTAACTGGCTGGCCACCTGCTGGCCGGTCTCCATGTCGGCATCGTCAAGCAGCACCGCAAACTCGTTACTGGCAAAGCGCGCCAGGCTGCCGCCGCTGCTCAAACTGTTGCGCAGACGACGGGCCAGGCTGATCAGCAGCTTGTCACCGGTCTGGTGGCCGAGGCTGTCGTTGATCCGCTTGAAGTTGTCGATGTCCACCAGCAGCAGGCTGATCGGGCTGTCGCTGTCGCGGGCAAAGCGCTCATCGAGGTTGCGGATGAACGCCGGGCGGTTGCCCAGGTTGGTCAGGTTGTCGGTGTAGGCCAGGCGTTCGATGCGCTGTTGCGCCAGCTTGGTCTGGGTAATGTCTTCGTAGATGCCGATGTAATGGGTCAACTCACGGTTGTCGCCATATACCTTGGAAATCGACAACTGGCCCCAGTAGGGTTCCAGGTTTTTGCGCCGGCTTTTGAATTCGCCTTGCCAGCTGTTGCTTTTGGCCAGGACCGACGGCGCGTCGAACAGTAATTCGCTGAGGTTCTCCAGGGCCGGCAACTGCGCCAGGCGGTGGCCGTGCACCTCTTCGGCGCTGTATTGGGTAATGGCGGTAAAGCTTGGGTTGACGTACTCCACCACACCATCGCAATTAACCAGCAGAAACGCGTTGGCGCTCTGTTCCACCGCGCGCTGGAACAGGTGCAGGGCGCTGGTGGCGGTGCGCCGGTTGTGGTTGTTGATGACTTGGGCGAACTGGTCCGCCAGCTCGCCGGCAAAGGCGATCTCATCGGACTGCCATGCCCGCGAACTGCCGCTTTGCTCCAGGCACAGCACGCCGACGACCTGGCCATCCACGCGGATGCTCGCGTCGAGCATGGCGTGGACATCCTTGGCGATCAGGCTTTCGGCCATTTCCCGGGTGCGCGGGTCTTGCACGGCATGGGTGGCATCGATGGCGCGGCTGCTGTGCAGGGCTTCGAGGTAGTCGGGGAAGCAGCTGGCGTCGATCGCTTCGGGCAAATAGTGGCGTTGATCGGCGCGCAGATAGGCCGAAATCGGCACCAGGTGCTGGCCGTCCAGATTCCAGATGCTGGCGCGATCGATCTGATAGATGTCGCAGGCGCTGCGGGTGATCAGTTCGGCGGCTTCTTGCAGCGAATTGGGCGTGGTGTAGCGCTGGCGGGCCAGCAGCAGGATCAGCTCCTGCTGGGCGCGTACCCGCTCCAGGTGCTGCAGTTGCTCCTGCTGCGCGCGCTGGTTGAGTTCCAGGGCGATTTGCAGGCGGCTGTTCTGGTTTTCCAGGTCGGCGGTCGGCACCGTGACGGGCAGTTCGCTGAACAGGCCATCCACCACCATCAGGTAGCCGCGCAGCAGGTGACGGTTGTGCTGTTTGTAGGCCTCGCCCATTTCGAGCAGGCTCAGCGGGCCATCGCTGGTGTGCAGGGTGTAGCGCACCAGGTAGTGGGCGCTGTGGCTCAGTTGCTGCTGGATCGCGTCGTGCAGTTGATAGCGCGCCTGGGGCTCCATCAGGCTGGCGTACGGCGTGCCCAGCAGGGCGCACAGTTCGACCGCCGGCAAGCCGAATTGGCGCTCGCAATTGGGGTCAAGGTAGAGCAGCGCCCAGCTTGCCTCATTCAGCCGCTCGAAACGCAGCATACCGAGGCGCGAAGGCACCGGTAATTGCGTCACTACCTCGGTCGCCATTCGGGCAACATCGGGTTGGCTTTTCATGGGGGAAACTCGCTTGGGAAAATACGCACGGCGCCGGGCTCACGCCCTCTTTACTGTCGCTTGCGGCAAGGTTGCATCATGCGGCACGCACTGACAAGAGAGGATGAAGGCTAAGTGCTATAAGGGTGTTATCGGCCACCCGGGGGATTTCTGCAATCAGGGTGACAGAAGGTGTACAAGCCTGTCCTGTGTGTACAAAAAACCCAAAAAAAGCCCCGCCAAGTGGCGGGGTTGAGGTACGAGCGTGGCGCTCGGAAATCGAGGCGGCAATGGCCTCCCCCCAGGGGGAGGCCGTTGCGGCTTACAGCAGGATGGTGCGGATGTCGTTGAGCAACTGGCTCAGGCGCTGGGTGAAGCGTGCCGCTGCGGCGCCGTTGATCACACGGTGATCGTAGGACAGCGACAGTGGCAGCATCAGCTTGGGCTGGAACGCTTTACCGTCCCAGACAGGCTGGATAGTCGCCTTGGACACACCCAGGATCGCCACTTCCGGCGCGTTGACGATTGGCGTGAAGCCCGTACCGCCAATGTGCCCGAGGCTGGAGATGGTGAAGCATGCGCCCTGCATGTCGTCCGGGGTGAGCTTCTTGTCGCGGGCCTTGGCGGCCAACGCAGCCGCTTCGCCAGCCAGTTGCAGCAGGCTCTTCTGGTCGACGTTCTTGATGACCGGTACCAGCAGGCCGTCAGGGGTGTCGACCGCAAAGCCGATGTTCACGTACTTCTTGCGGATGATCGCTTTGCCGCTTGGCGCCAGCGAGCTGTTGAAGTCCGGCAGTTCCTTGAGCAGGTGTGCACAGGCCTTGAGCAGCAGGGGCAGCACGGTCAGCTTCACGCCGGCCTTCTCGGCCACGGCTTTCTGCGCAACGCGGAAGGCTTCCAGGTCGGTGATATCGGCCTGGTCGAACTGAGTCACGTGCGGGATGTTCAGCCAGCTCGCGTGCAGGCCGGCCGCGCCGATTTGCATCAGGCGGGTCATCGGCACTTCTTCGATTTCGCCGAAACGGCTGAAATCCACGGTACGGATCGGCGGAATGCCCGAGCCCCCGGTAGCGCCACCGGCAGCCGGCGCTTCCTTGGCCTTCTGCATCATGGCCTTGACGTAAGCCTGCACGTCTTCCTTCAGCACGCGACCGTGAGGACCGCTGGCCGAGACGGCGCTCAGCTCGACGCCGAATTCACGGGCCAGTTGGCGTACAGCCGGGCCGGCGTGAACCTTGGCACCGCTTGGCGCGGGGGCAG
>NZ_CVTO01000149.1:21723-25478 GCF_900004715.1 Pseudomonas sp. 24 E 13 | reverse complement strand
TCCCACGGGTTTTCAGCAGCGGTGCCCATGCCTGGGCCAAGCCGATCAGCCCGGCCTTGCTCGCGGCATAGTTGGCCTGCCCGCGATTGCCGGCGATGCCGCTGATGGAGGCCAGCAGCACCACGCGGGCGTTGTCGTGCAGGGTGCCGCTGTCGAGCAGTGCCTGGGTCAGCACCTGCGGCGCATTGAGATTGACCGCCAGCACGGCGTCCCAGTATTCCGGGGTCATGTTGGCCAGGGTCTTGTCGCGGGTGATACCGGCGTTGTGCACCAGGATATCGAGGCCGTCGGGCAAGTGTTCGATCAACTGCGCGGCGGCGTCCTCGGCGCAGATATCCAGCGTGAGGGTGCGCGCGTTCAAGCGTGCGGCCAGGGCGTCAAGGTCGGCCCTGGCTTGGGGCACATCCAGCAGGATCACCTCGGCGCCATCACGCACCAGCGTTTCAGCGATGGAGGCGCCGATACCCCGGGCAGCGCCGGTCACCAGCGCCTTGCGCCCGGCCAGCGGGCGCGTCCAATCCTCGACCGGCGTGGCGCAGGCTTCCAGGCGAATCACTTGCCCTGAGATATAGGCGCTCTTGGGTGAGAGGAAAAACCGCAACGCGCCTTCCAGCTGGTCTTCGGCACCCTCGCCCACGTACAGCAACTGCAACACACCGCCGCTGCGCAGTTCCTTGGCCAGGGAGCGGCTGAACCCCTCCAGGGCGCGCTGGGCGCTGGCAGCGAACGGATCGCCGAGGCTTTCCGGCGCGCGGCCAAGAATCACCAGGTGTGCGCTGGGAGCGAGGTTTTTCAGCAATGGCTGGAAGAATTCGCGCAGCTGCTTGAGCTGGTCGGTGTGTTGCAAGTCACTGGCGTCGAACACCACGGCCTTGAGTTTGGGGCCGTGCCCCGGAATCCACGCCGGCGCGTCCAGCGTTTGGGCGCCATAGCTGTACAACGCATCGGTGAGTTTGTTGGCAAACGGCAGGACTTTATTCGCCAGCGCGCCGCCGCCCAGCAGCAGTGCACCTTCCACCGGGCGCAGGCGCCCGGCTTGCCAGCGTTCCAGGCGTACCGGTGACGGCAGGCCAAGGGCGGCGACCAGGCGATGGCCGAGGCTGGAGTTGGCGAAGTCGATATAACGGTCAGACATGGAACGCTCTCCGAAGACTGGGGTTCAAAGGGTTGACCATCCCAGGGTAGCAGTCGTTCGACTAGGCTCAGTGATCAAGCCCATAACAGACAGAGGGAGCTTTCCATGACTCAATTGCGCCGTGTGGCGATCATTGGCGGTAATCGCATTCCCTTCGCCCGCTCCAATGGCCCCTACGCCACGGCCAGTAACCAGGCAATGCTCACCGCCGCCCTGGAGGGCCTGATCGAACGTTTCAACCTGCACGGTCTGCGCATCGGCGAGGTGGCGGCCGGCGCGGTGCTCAAGCATTCCCGCGACTTCAATCTCACCCGCGAATGCGTGCTCGGCTCGCGCCTGTCGCCGCAAACCCCGGCCTACGATGTGCAGCAAGCCTGCGGCACCGGGCTGGAGGCCGCCTTGCTGGTGGCCAACAAGATTGCCCTGGGCCAGATCGAATGCGGCATTGCCGGTGGGGTGGACACCACCTCCGATGCGCCGATTGGGGTCAATGAAGGCTTGCGCAAGCTGTTGCTGCAAGCCAACCGCAGCAAGTCCATGGCGGATAAGCTTAAAGTCCTGTTACAACTTCGTCCGCATCACCTCAAGCCGCAGCTGCCGCGCAACGGTGAACCGCGCACCGGGTTGTCCATGGGCCAGCACTGCGAGCTGATGGCGCAGACCTGGCAGATTCCCCGCGCCGAGCAGGACCAGCTTGCCCTTGAGAGCCACCGGAACATGGCCGCCGCCTACGCCGAAGGCTGGCACAACGATTTGCTCACGCCGTTTCTGGGCCTTACCCGCGACAACAACCTGCGCCCTGACCTGAGCCTGGAAAAACTCGCCGCGCTCAAGCCCGCGTTCGAACGCAGTGAAAAAGGCACGCTCACCGCCGGCAACTCCACGCCGCTGACCGACGGCGCCTCGCTGGTGCTGCTGGGCAGCGAGGCCTGGGCCAGGGAGCGCGGTTTGCCGATCCTCGCGTACCTGCGCGACGGCGAAGCGGCGGCGGTGGACTTCGTCAACGGTGCCGAAGGCCTGCTGATGGCGCCGGTGTACGCCGTCCCGCGTTTGTTGGCGAGGAATGGCCTGACGCTGCAGGACTTCGATTACTACGAGATCCACGAAGCGTTCGCTGCCCAAGTGTTGTGCACGCTCAAGGCTTGGGAAGACGCCGATTACTGCAAAACGCGCCTGGGCCTGGAGGCGCCGTTGGGCGCCATCGACCGCAGCCGTCTCAACGTCAAGGGCAGTTCACTGGCCGCCGGGCATCCGTTTGCCGCGACCGGTGGGCGCATTGTCGCCAACCTGGCCAAGTTGTTGGATGCGGCGGGCAAAGGCCGTGGCTTGATTTCGATCTGCGCGGCGGGGGGGCAGGGCGTGACGGCGATCATTGAACGATGAACGAGGCTTGACGAATCCCCCTTGCAGGAGCGAGCGTGCTCGCGAAAGATGTCACGGATAACGCGTGCATCCTGGATAAACGCGTTGCCTTTGAGTTCTTCGCGAGCAAGCTCGCTCCTACAGGAAATTGCGGTAGCCTCTCCCTCCAACGAGTGGATTGCCGTATAACGAGTGCCACACGCGTGTTTGGTAATACAGGACCCACAATAAAAGCTGATGAAGACTCCTAAACGCATTGAACCCCTGATCGAAGACGGTCTGGTCGACGAAGTGCTGCGCCCACTCATGAGTGGTAAAGAAGCAGCTGTTTATGTGGTGCGCTGCGGCAACGAATTGCGTTGCGCCAAGGTTTACAAGGAGGCGAATAAACGAAGTTTTCGTCAGGCGTCCGAATACCAGGAAGGCCGCAAGGTCCGTAACAGCCGTCAGGCCCGGGCCATGGCCAAGGGCTCCAAGTTCGGCAAGAAAGAAACCGAAGATGCCTGGCAGAACGCCGAAGTGGCGGCGTTGTTCCGCCTGGCCGGGGCGGGCGTTCGCGTGCCCAAGCCGTACGACTTTCTCGAAGGCGTGCTGTTGATGGAGCTGGTGGCCGACGAGTACGGCGATGCGGCGCCGCGTCTGAACGACGTGACGCTGGAGCCGGACCAGGCGCGCGAATACCACGCCTTCCTGATTTCCCAGATCGTGCTGATGCTGTGTACCGGGCTGGTGCATGGTGACTTGTCCGAGTTCAACGTACTGCTCACGCCGACCGGCCCTGTGATCATCGACCTGCCCCAGGCAGTGGATGCGGCGGGCAACAACCACGCGTTCAACATGCTGGAGCGGGACGTGGGCAACATGGCTTCCTACTTCGGGCGCTTTGCCCCGGAGCTGAAGAAGACCAAGTACGCCAAGGAAATGTGGGCGTTGTACGAAGCCGGCACCTTGCACCCAGCCAGTATCCTGACCGGTGAGTTCGACGAGCCGGAAGAACTGGCGGACGTGGGCGGTGTGATCCGCGAGATCGAAGCGGCGCGGCTGGACGAAGAGCGCAAGCAAGCGATTCGTGCGGCGGACGATGCGCCATCGACCAAGACGGCAGAAGAACCGCCGCCTCCCTGGATGCAGTGAACTTCAGGTAGACGAAGATCAACGTGTGGGAGGGGGCTTGCCCCCGATGGCGGATTGTAGGAGCGAGCTTGCTCGCGAAAAACTCACAGGCACCGCGTTCATTCAGAAAGCACGCGTTATCGTT
>NZ_CVTO01000149.1:0-21673 GCF_900004715.1 Pseudomonas sp. 24 E 13 | reverse complement strand
AGGCACCGCGTTCATTCAGAAAGCACGCGTTATCGTTGACGTTTTTCGCGAGCAAGCTCGCTCCTACAGATTGGTATTAGGGGCAGCCCCCTCCCGCATTGGATTTATTTGCAACCAGTCAGGCGCAGCACTTGCCTGACGCCAACTCCTTGAGAATCGGACAATCCGGCCGGTGGTCGCCCTGGCAGTGTTCCACCAGGTCCTGCAACGTATCGCGCAGTTGCTCAAACTCGCGAATCTTCTGATTCAACGCCTCGACATGCTGGCGCGCCAGGGCTTTCACGTCGGCGCTGGCGCGCTGGCGGTCCTGCCACAAGGTCAGCAGCTTGCCGACTTCTTCCAGTGAAAACCCCAGGTCCCGCGAGCGTTTGATAAACGCCAGGGTGTGCAGGTCGCCTGCACTGAAGAGGCGATAACCACTCTCGGTGCGATGAGCGGCCTTGAGCAGGCCGATGGATTCGTAGTAGCGAATCATCTTCGCGCTCAGCCCGCTTTGGCGGGCGGCTTGGCCGATATTCATGGGCGTTGATCCTCCAGGTCCTTGGGTTTCCAGGTTTTGAGCAGCAGCGCATTGCTCACTACACTGACGCTGGACAACGCCATCGCTGCGCCTGCCAATACCGGATTGAGCAGGCCGAAGGCCGCCAGCGGGATGCCGATCAGGTTATACACAAAGGCCCAGAACAGGTTCTGGCGAATTTTTGCGTAGGTCTTGCGGCTGATCTCCAGGGCCGCCGGCACCAGGCGCGGGTCGCCGCGCATCAGGGTGATGCCGGCGGCGTGCATGGCCACGTCGGTGCCGCCGCCCATGGCGATGCCGATATCCGCTGCGGCCAGGGCCGGTGCGTCGTTGATGCCGTCGCCGACCATGGCCACCACCCCGGTTTTTTTCAGGGCGGTCACGGTGGCGGCTTTGTCGGCGGGCAGCACTTCGGCGTGGACATCGTCGATGCCCAGGGCCTCTGCGACCACTCGCGCGCTGCCGCGATTATCGCCGGTGAGCAGGTGGCTGCTGATGTGCTGGGCCTTGAGTTGCTGCACGGCGTGCAGTGCGCCGGGCTTGAGCGTGTCGCCAAACGCGAACAGGCCCAGCACGCGCGGATGTGCGCCTTGTTCGATCAGCCAGGACAGGGTGCGACCTTCGGCTTCCCATTCAGTCGCGCGCTGACTCAGCGGGCCGGCGTCAAGGCCGGTTTCTTCCAGCAGGCGTCGATTGCCCAGGGCCAGTTGCCGGCCGTCCAGGGTGCCGGCGATGCCGCGTCCGGTCAGGGACTGGCTGGCACTGACGTCAGCCGGGCGCAGCCCCTGTTCGTCACAGGCATCCAGCACCGCCTTGGCCAGCGGGTGCTCGCTGCCACGCTGCAGGGCTCCCGCCTGTTGCAGCAGGCGCGAGGTGTTGCCGTCCACCGCCGCCAGATGGGCGATTCTCGGCGCGCCCGAGGTGAGGGTGCCGGTCTTGTCGAACACCACGGCGCTCACCGCATGGGCATGCTCCAGCGCCTCGGCGTCCTTGATCAGAATGCCATGGCGCGCAGCGACGCCGGTGCCGGCCATGATTGCCGTCGGCGTCGCCAGGCCCAGGGCGCACGGGCAGGCGATCACCAGCACCGCAACCGCGTTGATGATTGCGCTCTCCAGGGGCGCGCCGTACAGCCACCAGCCCGCGAGGGTGAGCAATGCCACTACCAGCACCGTCGGGACGAAGACCTGGCTGACTTTATCCACCAGTTTCTGGATCGGTGCCTTGGTGGCCTGGGCGTCCTCGACCAGGCGGATGATCCGGGCCAGCACGCTCTCCGCGCCCAGGGCCTGGGTACGCACCAGCAGGCGACCTTCACCGTTGATCGCGCCGCCGGTGACCCGGTCGCCCGGTTGTTTCGGCACCGGCAGACTTTCGCCACTGATCAGCGCTTCGTCGGCATGGCTTTGGCCATCGACAACTTCGCCGTCTACCGGGAAGCGTTCGCCTGGCTGGACGCGTACCAGGTCACCGAGCTTGAGCGCAGTGATGGCGACCTCTTCCTCACGGCCCTCCAACACGCGCACCGCCCGCTCGGGGCGCAAGGCTTCGAGGGCACGAATGGCGCTGGCGGTCTGGCGCTTGGCGCGGCTCTCCAGGTATTTACCCAGCAGCACCAGTGCGATCACCACGGCCGAGGCTTCGAAATACAAATGCGGAGCGGGCCGGGTGAGCCATTGATAGACGCTCAGGCCGTAACCGGCACTGGTGCCGATCGCCACCAGCAGGTCCATATTGCCCGCGCCGGCGCGCACGGCTTTCCAGGCGGCCCGGTAAAAACGCGCACCGAGGATAAATTGCACCGGTGTCGCCAGGGCGAACTGCACCCAGGCGGGGAGCATCCAGTGCAAGCCGAAGGGTTCGACCAGCATCGGCAGCACCAGGGGCAATGCCAGCACGATCGCCAGCATCAGCGCCCAGCGTTCGCGGTGCAGGTGCCGGACTTGATCGGCCTGGGTGGTGGTGGCGGCCTGGGGCAGGCTGGCGGTGTAGCCGGCTTTGTCGACGGCGGCGATCAGCACGCCGGGGTCCATCTGGCCGATTACCTCAATGTGGGCGCGTTCGTTGGCCAGGTTGACGCTGGCACGTTGCACCCCCGGCACCTTGCCCAGCGCACGCTCCACACGGCCGGCGCAACTGGCGCAGGTCATGCCGCCGATGGGCAGGTCAAAGGTGGTGGTTCCATTCATGGGGCAGTCCTCCGCAAAACAGTGCCCCCAGCATCAACCTTGACCTGTGGGGAAGGTCAAGCGTCTTTAAATCTTAGCTTAATAGCCCAGCTCGGCGGCTTTGAGGTACATGCCGTCCGGGCCCTGGGCAATCCGCAGCTTGCGCACGTCGCCGGCCTTGAGCGTGATGTTCTGGGCGGGCGGGGCGAGCATGCCGGGCAGACAGCCCGGCGATTTCCCCGGCAGCAGTTTCAGGCGCAGTGACACATTGCCGGCAGGCAGGTTGAATGAAGTGGACTCTTCCTGAAACAGGCGGCCGGCCAGTTGATCCTGGATATACAGGCCGATTTCACAGGACGTCGGCACTTCCAGGCGCTCCCGGGAAATGATCAGCACCGCGTAGTCTTCAGCGGCGGGCGCAACGGCAGAAAAACTCATCAGGCCGGCAAGGGCAAAAAAAGACCAGCGCATGGCGAATGCTCCGTGGGTCACATCGATAAAGTTGAAGCTTGGCCGACGTCGCCGCCGAATACCAGCCCGGCCGACGTTTCTGAAACTTGACCTTGCCATCGTGGCAAGGTCGAGACTGGGTTCAACCTCATTCAAGGAGTCTTGTCATGCAAATATTCAATGTTGAAGGAATGACCTGCGGCCATTGCGTTCGGGCGGTGACCCAGGCGGTGCACAGCCAGGATGCAGATGCCGAGGTGACGGTCGATCTTGCGGCGAAGCAGGTCAGGGTGCAAAGCCAGCTGGAGCGCGAAGCCATCGCACAGTTGATCAAGGAAGAAGGCTACACCGTCGTCTGATTTTTAATAGTTAGCGAGCTATCTTAATGTTCAAGGCACCCAAGCGCGGCTAGACTGTCGGGCTGCCGACTCACTTGGGTGCCTGATGAACCTTCGCATTATTCTGATCCTCGGCGCCTTGAGCGCCTTTGCGCCGTTGGCGATCGACTTTTACCTGCCGGGCTTTCCGGCCATCGCGAGCGCTTTTGCCACCGACGAAAAACATGTCCAACTGACCCTGGCGGTGTATTTCGCGGGGTTGGCCATCGGCCAATTGATCTACGGCCCGCTGGCCGACCGCTTTGGCCGGCGCGTGCCGCTGCTCAGCGGTGTGACGCTGTTTACCCTCGCGTCCTTCGCCTGTGCCTATGCGCCGTCCCTGGAATGGCTGATCGGTGCGCGTTTCGTGCAGGCGCTCGGCGGTTGCGCGGGCATGGTGATCTCGCGGGCGGTGGTGAGTGACAAATGCGACGCCGTGGGCTCGGCCAAGGTGTATTCGCAACTGATGCTGGTCACAGGCCTGGCGCCCATCCTTGCGCCGCTGGCGGGTGGGTTGATGGTGGGGCTGTGGGGCTGGCAGTCGATTTTCCTGGCGCTGTCGCTGTTCAGCGTGATGGCGGCCATTGCGGTGGCGGTGGGCTTGCCGGAAACCTTTCCGGCGCATCAGCCGCGCCAGCCGTTGTCCGGCTCGTTGCGCCGCTACGGCGCGCTGTTGTCGGACCGGGTTTACCTGGGCTACGCCCTGACCGGTGGCATCTCGATTGCGGGGATGTTTGCCTATATCGCCGGTTCACCGTTCGTGTTCATCAAACTGTATGGCGTGCCCGCCGAGCATTACGGCTGGCTGTTCGGTTCCAATGCCGCCGGTTTTATCCTGGTGGCGCAGTTGAATGCGCGGTTACTGGCCAAACGCGGCCCGGCGTTTCTGCTCTCGCGTACGGTGTGGGTTTACGTGGCGGCGGCGCTGACGCTGCTTGGGATTGCAGCGCTGCGCACCGAAGCCCTGTGGCCGTTGCTGGTGCCGTTGTTTATCTGTATCGCCAGCCTGGGTTGCATTCTGCCCAACACCTCGGCGTGCGCCATGAACGGGCAAGGCGCGCGCGCCGGCAGCGCCTCGGCCTTGCTTGGGTGCATTCAATTTGGTGTGGCGGCGGGGGCGGCATCGTTGGTCGGGGTGTTGCACGACGGCACGGCCATGCCGATGGCGATGGTCATCAGCCTGTGCGGGGTGCTGGCGGTGACGATTGCGATGGCCACCCTGCGCCTGCAACGGGCAAGAGCCTTGCAGGCGCAGGTCTGAAGAGCCGATCAGCCGGCGGCGCGTTGCTGGCTGAGTGGAAAGCGGTGGGGGGCCTGGATGCGGGTTTGCAAGGTGTCGGCGAAGGCACGTGCCTCGGCTTCGGTGTGAAAAATAATCGACCGCTGGTCCAGGCGGACCTCCCACTGGGATTTTTTTGCTAACGCTTTTATCAGGATCTTCATTGCTGACTTCCTCACGTAAAAGAATCGTGGCAAAGGCGGCCAATATAAACCCGTATGCGCTCACAGAGATGACAAAGGTCAACTCTCGGACTAATGGTGTCGTCCATTACTTACATAAGTAACAGACGACACTGACAGCCGTTTTCTAGAACCCCTCTAACACGATCTTGCCCTTGGCCTTGCCGCTTTCCAGCAGCGCGTGGGCACGGCGCAGGTTCGCCGCATTGATCACGCCAAAATGCTCGCCGAGCGTGGTTTTCAAGGTGCCGGCGTCGATCAGCGCGGCCACGCGGTTGAGCAGGTTGTGCTGCTCGATCATGTCCGGGGTCTCGAACATCGAGCGGGTGTACATGAACTCCCAGTGCAGCGACAGGCTCTTGCGCTTGAGCGAACTCACGTCCAGCGCCTTGGGGTCGTCGATCAACGCCAGCTTGCCCTGGGGCTGCAGGGCTTCTACCAGTTGCTCCAGGTGCAGGTCGGTCTGGGTCAGGCTGGCGACGTGGGTCACTTGCGGGTGACCGGCGTGTTTGAGTGCCTCGCTCAGCGGCTGGCTATGGTCGATCACCAGGTCGGCGCCCAGGGCCTTGGCCCATTCCTGGGTCTCCGGGCGCGACGCGGTGCCGATGACTTTCAGCGCGGTGAGCTGGCTGGCCAGTTGGGTCAGGATCGAACCCACGCCGCCCGCTGCGCCGACGATCAACAGGCTCTGGCCCTGGTTCTGTTTGCCCTCGGCTATTTGCAAGCGTTCGAACAGCAGCTCCCAGGCGGTGATGGCGGTCAACGGCAGCGCCGCGGCTTCGGCAAAGCCCAGGCTCTTGGGCATATGGCCGACAATGCGTTCATCCACGGTGTGCAATTGGCTGTTGCCGCCCGGGCGCACCAGGGAGCCGGCGTAGAACACCTTGTCGCCGGCCTTGAACAGCGTCACTTCGCTGCCGACCGCCTTGACCACGCCGGCCACGTCCCAGCCGAGCACCTTGGCGGCGCCGTTTTCCGGAGCGACGTTCTGGCGCACCTTGGTGTCCACCGGGTTGACCGAGATGGCTTTGACTTCCACCAGCAGGTCACGCGGCCCGGCGACGGGTTCTGGCAGTTCGATGTCTTGCAGGGCGTTCACGTCGCTGATGGGCAGGGAGGTGTAATAGGCGATGGCTTTCATGATTTCTCCGGGGTAAATACGGTCAATGCAGGCGCGCGCTTGCTCGCGAAAATCGTTAACGATGACGCAATACTTCTGGTTGAACACGTCGTTCCTGCGTTTTTCGCGAGCAAGCTCGCTCCTACAGAAAAAGGGGATGGTCAGGCGAGAAACTTCAGGCGCTTGAGTTCGAAGTGTTCGATCACGTCGGCGGCCTTGGTCCGGAACGCCTGGATATGCGCACTCTGGTCGTGGTCGGCCAGGGCCGCGTCGTCGCTCCAGCGCTCGAGCATGTAGAACGTCTCGGGATGTTGCAGATCCTGGTGCAGGTCGTACTGCTCACAACCGGCTTCCAGGCGAGTCGGCTCAAGCAGACCGCGCAGCAGGGTTTCCAGGGTGGCCTGTTGGCCGGGCTTGGCGATCAGCGTGGCGATCACGTTAAAGGCGGTAGACATATCAACTCCTGGTCGATAGGGAACGGGATGGCCAGATGATTGGCTATTTCCAGCACGGATAAAAGCGGCTAAAACAAAGGTCTGTTTCAATAGAAAATTGATAATTGGCGGAAATTGATGCTGCGCTTTGATGATTTGCAGTTGTTTGTCCGGGCAGCGGACCTGGGCAGTCTGTCGGCGGCCGCGCGGGTCATGGACCTGTCCCCGGCGGTGGCCAGCGCTGCGTTGAAGCGCATAGAACAACAGCTGGGCGCGCGTTTGCTGGCACGCTCCACCCGCAGCCTGCGCTTGACCGCCGAAGGTGAGGGGTTTCTCACCTATGCCCGCGCCGCGTTGAGCTCACTGGATGAAGGGCGGCGCCTGCTGGCCAGTGGGCAGGACCATGTCAGCGGCATGCTGCAACTGTCGGCGCCTTCGGATTTCGGTCGCAACCTGCTGTTGCCCTGGCTGGATGACTTCCAGCGTGAATACCCGCAACTGAGCGTGCGCCTGTTGCTGGGGGATCGCATTGCCGACCTGTACCGCCAGCCGGTGGACATCGCCTTGCGCTATGGCGAACCCGAGGATTCCAGCCTGGTTGCGCTGCCCATCGCGCCGGAAAATATCCGGGTGCTGTGCGCGGCGCCCAGTTATCTGGCCCGACACGGCGAACCGCGGCATCTGGAGCAACTGGCCCAGCACAATTGCCTGCTCTACATGCTCGCTGACCGGGTACACGACCATTGGCGTTTTTATGACGGCAAGCGCGAGGTCAGCCTGACGGTTTCCGGCGATCGCGTCAGTGACGACGCCGACGTGGTGCGCCGCTGGGCGGTGGCCGGCGTCGGCATTGCCTACAAGTCCTGGCTGGATGTGAGTACCGACGTCGTGGCCGGGCGTCTGCGCTTGATCCTGCCGGAGCTGCGCGGTGAGCGTACCCCGCTCAACCTGCTGTGCGCGCACCGTGCGCAGTTGAGCAAGCCCGTCAACTTGCTGCGGGAAATGCTCGTGTCCCGTTGTGCGACATTGACGAAGCAACTGTCGGAGCGATTCGCTGTGAAGTAATGGCCTCCAGCAAAGCAGGACATTTCCCTCGAGTGCTGTCCGCATTCAGGCTGTAAGACGCCATGGAACCGGCTGTTTTGGCCCCTATACTTTGGCGCCAACCGCAGCAGAAAAACGGTTCAACGGGGAGTCGAAAGATGGAACAGGCACCATGTATCAGTCGTATCGCCAGCTTGCTTGCCGAGCCCAAGCGCACCGCAATGCTGTGGGCATTGATGGACGGTTCGGCGAAATCTTCAGAGGAGTTGGCGACGTTCGCCGGGCTGTCACCGGCGTCGGCCAATGCCCATCTGGCGCGGTTGACCGGCAGCGGCTTGCTGCGGGTCGAAGCGCGCCGGGGCAAACGGCTGTTTCGCGTGGCGGCGGCCGATGTCAGTGCCGCCATCGACGCGCTGGCAACGACCACCATGGCGAGTGCGGCGCGCGCCGCGCCGGATGTTCAGCTCCCCGCGTTGCAGACCCCGCCGCTGGTGCGTCGCGCCCGCGTGTGCCACGACCATCTCGGCGGTGAACTGGCGGCCGGGCTGTATCAACGGATGGCGCAGGCAGGCTGGATCCAGCGCTACGAACAACGTACCGAAGTGACGGTCAAGGGCACCCGGCATCTGGCGGAGCTGGGTATTTTCATCCAGGCATTCTCGTCGCCGTTGGTGTGTGACTGTTTCGACTGGAGCCAGCAGCAACCGCATGTCGGCGGTGCGCTCGGCGCCGGGCTGTTGCGGCTGTTTTTGCAGTCGAACTGGGTGAGTGCCATCGGCGAGTCCCGGGCCTTGGCTGTCAGCGACGCAGGGCTTGTGCACATCAACCGGTTGGCCGCACTGCAGGAGCGTCGCTCCTAGTTTCGGTCAGGTCGCATCCAGCAATCGCCAGGGCAGACGATGCCGCACACTCGGCCAGGGGTTTTTCACACTTGGGGGTGGGGCATGGGGATGCAGGACTATAGCGCAGCAGAGCGGCTGGAACGGTTGCCCATCAGTGGTTACCACCGAATCATTTTCATCATCATTGCCCTGGCGTTTTTTTTCGACTCCATGGACCTGGCGATGATGACGTTCCTATTGGGCTCGATCAAAGCCGAGTTCGGCCTGAGTACGGCCCAGGCCGGGTTGCTGGCCAGTTCGAGTTTTTTCGGCATGGTGGTCGGCGCTTCGCTCTCGGGGATGCTCGCTGATCGCTTCGGGCGCAAGCCGGTATTTCAGTGGAGCATCGTGTTGTGGGGTGTCGCCAGTTACTTGTGCTCCACGGCGCAGACGGTCGAGGCGCTGACCCTGTTTCGCATCCTGCTGGGCATTGGCATGGGCATGGAGTTTCCGATCGCACAGTCGATGTTGTCCGAGCTGATTCCGGCAAAACGGCGCGGGCGGTATATCGCGTTGATGGATGGTTTTTGGCCGCTGGGGTTTGTCGCGGCCGGCGTGCTGTCTTACTTCCTGCTGCCGGTGGTGGGTTGGCGCGACATCTTCCTGGTGCTGGCGGTGCCGGCGATATTTGTACTGGCCATCCGGTTTTTTATTCCGGAGTCGCCGCGCTGGCTGGAACAGGCCGGGCGCCACGAGGCGGCGGACATGGTGTTGCTGGGCATCGAGCAAAAGGTGCGCGACTCCCTCGGGGGCGCCGACTTGCCGCAGCCTGTTGCCTTGCCGCGGGTGGCGAGTACGCCAGGCACATTCTTCTCGGCCTTCCGGCAGTTGTGGTCGGCTCAGTACCGTCAACGCACGATGATGATCTGGAGCGTGTGGTTCTTTGCCCTGCTCGGGTTCTACGGACTGACGTCGTGGTTGAGTGCGTTGCTGCAGCAGTCAGGCTTTGCCGTGACGCAATCGGTGTATTACACGGTAATCATTTCCCTGGGCGGGATTCCCGGTTTCCTGATGGCGGCGTGGCTGGTCGAGCGCTGGGGACGTAAGCCGGTGTGCGTGGTGACGTTGCTGGGCGGCGGGGTGATGGCGTTTTTGTATGGGCAGAGCGCGGTGTTCGGCGGCAATGTCGGACTGCTGGTTACGACCGGTTTGTTGATGCAGTTCTTTTTGTTTGGCATGTGGGCGGTGTTGTACACCTATACGCCGGAGCTGTATCCGACCTCGGCGCGCGCAACGGGGTCCGGGTTTGCCTCGGCGATTGGTCGCGTGGGGTCGTTGCTGGGGCCACTGGTCACCGGGCTGGTGTTTCCAATAACCGGGCAGGGCGGGGTGTTTGCCTTGGGCGCGCTGTGTTTTGCGGTGGCGGCGCTGGTGGTGTGGGTGTTTGGGATGGAGACCAAGGGCAAGACGTTGGAGGAGTTGTCTGAAGTCTGACAGACAACATTAAACCCCTGTGGGAGGGGGCTCGCCCCCGATAGCGGTGTATCAGTCAATACATGTCTGTCTGACAGACTGCAATCGGGGGCAAGCCCCCTCCCACATTTAGCCTTCATTCATTCAGTAAAAATAGCGGTCAAGGCTTTACCAGTCGCGCATCCAGGCTGTTTTGCGCCAGGCGTTTGGCCTGGTCCTGGGTCATGCCCAGGGAGGTGTACAGCGCGTGGAAGTTCTCGGTGACATAACCGCCGAAGTAGGCCGGGTCATCCGAGTTCACCGTGACCTTCACTCCACGCTCAAGCATGTCGAGGATGTTGTGCTGGGCCATGTCGTCGAAGACGCACAGCTTGGTGTTGGACAGCGGGCACACGGTCAGCGGGATCTGCTCGTCGATGATGCGTTGCATCAGGCGCTCGTCTTCGATGGCGCGCACGCCATGGTCGATGCGCTGGATTTTCAGCAGGTCGATGGCTTCCCAGATGTACTCGGGCGGGCCTTCTTCGCCGGCGTGGGCGACGGTGAGGAAGCCTTCGTGACGGGCACGGTCGAACACGCGCTGGAATTTGCTCGGCGGGTGACCCATCTCGGAACTGTCCAGGCCCACGGCGACGAACGCGTCACGGAACGGCAGCGCCTGGTCGAGGGTTTTCTCCGCTTCGGCTTCGCTCAGGTGGCGCAGGAAGCTGAGGATCAAGCCGCTGGTGATCCCCAGTTGCTGCTCGCCGTCCTTGAGCGCGGCAGCGATACCGTTGAGCACCACTTCGAAGGGCACGCCGCGGTCGGTGTGGGTTTGCGGGTCGAAGAAGGGTTCGGTGTGAATCACGTTCTGGGCTTTGCAGCGCAGCAGGTAGGCCCAGGTCAGGTCGTAGAAATCCTGGGAGGTACGCAGCACGTCGGCGCCCTTGTAATACAGGTCGAGAAACTCTTGCAGATTATTGAAGGCGTAGGCCTTGCGCAGGGTTTCGACGTCGTTCCACGGCAACGCAATCTTGTTGCGTTCGGCCAGGGCGAACAGCAGTTCAGGCTCCAGCGAGCCTTCCAGGTGCAGGTGCAGTTCAGCCTTGGGCAGGGCGTTGAGCCAATCGTACATAGCTAAAATCTCATCAGGTGCAATGGCGGCATTCTACAGGCCATGGCTGAAATAATCGGCAAAACCTGACCAGCAGGAGAGTATTTGATTTATTCGATCAAGTTCGACGTGAACTAAGGTGTAACGAAACGTTAGCGGCGTGGCGCAGTCTGTACCCCAACGATGACTGATTTGCCGTACATAAAGGCCCCCCATGCTCACTTCTCTCAAGCAAGAAAAATTCATGCTGCTGGCACTGATTGCCGCCATTGCCGCCTACCCGCTGGAACACTGGATGCTCCACAGTGGGCAGATGGTGGCGTTGCTCGCCGGTCTCGCCTTGATTGCGTTTATCGTGATGGCGTCGATGCGCGTGGCCCACCATGCCGAACAACTGGCGGAAAAGGTCGGTGACCCCTACGGCACCATGATCCTGACCCTGGCCGCTGTGCTGGTGGAAGTGGTGATCCTGGCGATCATGATGAGCAACGAGCCTTCACCCACGCTGGTGCGCGACACCATCTATTCGGCGGTGATGCTCGATATCAACGGCATCCTCGGCCTGGCCGCGCTGATGGGTGGCATCAAGCATGGCGAGCAGTCCTACAACGATGACTCAGCACGCACCTACAGCGTGATGATTCTCACCGCCATGGGCGTGTCGATGGTGGTGCCGGAGTTTATCCCCGAGGCCGACTGGAAAATTTACTCGGCCTTCACCATCGGCGCGATGGTGGTGCTCTACACCTTGTTCCTGAGAATGCAGGTAGGCCCGCACAGTTATTTCTTCAGCTACAGCTACCCGGAAAAACGCCGCAAGAAATCAACCGAGCAAGAGCACGAGCAGCCCGTAAACCTCGCGTTCTCGATCGGCACCCTGGTGTTTGGCGTGATAGTGATTGGTGCGTTGGCCGAGGTGATGTCCAAGACCCTCGACCTGGGCCTGGAGGGCACGGGCGCCCCACCGGTGATCACCGCGATCGTCGTGGCGGCTATTTCCGCCGCGCCGGAAATCCTGACGGCATTGCGCGCCGCCTTGGCCAATCGCATGCAGTCGGTGGTGAACATCGCGCTGGGTGCGTCGCTGTCGACGGTGATTCTGACGGTGCCGGTGATGGAAGCCATGGCGCTCTACACCGGCCAGCCATTCCAAATGGCGATGACGCCGGTGCAGACAGTGATGGTGTTTATTACGCTGATCGTCAGTGCGATCAACCTCAATGATGGCGAAACCAATGCCATCGAGGGCATGACGCATTTCGTGCTGTTTGCGACCTTTATCATGCTGTCGCTGTTGGGGTTGTAACCCGATTTCAAGTACACCATAAAACCAAATGTGGGAGGGGGCTTGCCCCCTCCCACATTTTGGACTGTGCTTGGTTTAGATTCCGGCGATCAACTGACGGGCCGCCCGGGTGTGATCGGCGATCAGAGCTTTCAGGTCCAGGCCTTCCACTTGTCCGTCGATTACCCGCCATTGACCCGCGATCATCACTCGGTCCGCTCGATCGGCACCGCACAGCAACAGTGCGGAAATGGGATCGTGGCTGCCGGAGAAGCGCAGCTCATCGAGTTTGAACAGCGCCAGGTCCGCCTGCTTTCCTACCGCCAACTCTCCAATATCCGTACGGCCCAACAACTGCGCCGAGCCTTTGGTCGCCCAGCCCAACACACCTTCAGGGGTAATTTTTTCCGCGCCGTAACGCAGGCGCTGGATGTACAGAGCCTGGCGCGCTTCCAGAATCATGTTCGAAGCGTCGTTGGAGGCGGAACCGTCCACGCCCAGGCCGAGGGGGGCACCGGCCGCGAGCAGGTCGAGGGTCGGGCAGATACCGGAGGCCAGGCGCATATTTGAACTCGGGCAATGGCAGATGCCCGTGCCGGCAGCGCCCAGGCGTGCGATTTCATCCGGGTTGAAGTGAATACCGTGGGCCAGCCAGGTGCGCGGGCCGAGCCAGCCGACGCTGTCGAGATAATCCACCGTGCGCAGGCCGAAACGTTGCAGGCAGAAGTCTTCCTCGTCGAGGGTTTCCGCGAGATGCGTGTGCAGGCGCACGTCGAGCGAGGTGGCCAGTTCGGCACTGGCGCGCATGATTTCGGGGGTGACGGAAAACGGCGAACAGGGCGCCAGGGCAATCTGGATCTGCGCGCCGTCGCCGCGCTCGTGGTATTCACGGATCAGGCGTTGGCTGTCGTCGAGGATGACCTGGCCCTGTTGCACGGTTTGCTGCGGCGGCAGGCCACCCTCGGCTTCGCCCAGGCTCATGGAACCACGGGTGAGCATGGCGCGCATGCCCAGCTCGCGTACGCTGTCGACCTGCACATCAATGGCGTTTTCCAGGCCGTCGGGGAACAGGTAGTGGTGGTCCGCCGCAGTGGTGCAACCCGAGAGCAGCAATTCCGCAAGGGCCACTTTCGACGCCAGGGCGAGTTTTTCCGGGGTCAGTCGGGCCCAGACCGGATACAGGGTTTTCAACCAGGGAAACAGCGGCTGGTTGACCACCGGCGCCCAGGCGCGGGTCAGGGTCTGGTAGAAATGGTGGTGCGTGTTGATCAGCCCGGGCAGGACGACATGCTCGCGGGCATCGAACACCTGCGCACAGGGTTGTGCAGGTGCTTGCCCTTGGGCCAGCAATTCGGTGATGACGCCGTCTTGCAGCACCAGGCCGCCACGGGCATCGAGGCCATTGGCGGTGAAGATCGCGAGGGGATTTTTTAACCAGATACGGGTCGCAGGCATTGGCCGGCTCCTCTGAATGATGGGTTCAGGTTTGCCAGCTCAGTGTTGCCCTGTCTGCTGATCCAGGGTCGCCGGTGAAGGCGAGGTGGCAGTCTAACGCTGTAGGAGCGAGCTTGCTCGCGAAAATCGTCAACGATAACGCGGGCAGTCTGGTTTAACGCGGTGCCTGGGCGTTCTTCGCGAGCAAGCTCGCTCCTACAGTTGCGGCCATTACCAGGCGATGGTGTCGCCCTTGTAGTCCACAAAATGATGGCCGCCCTTGCCGGTGTAGGCATTTACCTGGTCCACCAGGCCACGCACGCTGGTCTCGACGTCGATGTGCGCATTTTCGCCACCCATGTCGGTTTTCACCCAGCCCGGGTGCAGCGATAACACCGTCGGCTTGTGCTCGCCCAGTTGGGTGATAAAGCTGTTGGTCATGGAGTTGAGCGCCGCCTTGCTGGCCTTGTACAGCGCCATGTCCGAACCGTCGGGAATGGTGACGCTGCCCAGCACCGAACTCATGAAGGCCAGCACGCCGGTGTCCTTGCGGATCTGCCCGACAAAACGCTGGGCCAGGTTGATCGGGGCCACGGCGTTGGTGAAAAACAGTTGGCCGACTTCCGCCAGGGTGGCGTGCCCCGGCTCCTGGTTCGCGGGGCCCTTGACGCCGGCATTGACGAACAGCAGGTCGAAGGTGCGGTCTTTCAGGCGTTGGGCCAGGGCGATAACGGCTTGCTGATCGTCCATGTCGAGTTTTTCGATCTGCACCGGGCCCACGGCTTTCAGGGCGTCGGCCTTGTTCGGGTCACGCACGGTGGCGGTCACGTCCCAGCCGTCCTGGAGCAGTTGCTTGACCAGGCCGAGGCCCAGCCCGCGCGAGGCGCCGATGATCAGTGCGGTTTTTGGCGTAGACATGAAAAGCTTCCTTTGGAGTCGCGGTTCAGGGAGTTGCAGTGAGCAACAGTAGCAGTTTCAGCGTTGCAGCAGGATACGTCCCCGGCTCAGGTCGGCGAGCTGGGTTTGCAAGGTGTCGATGTGGGCTTCGCCCAGGGCCAGTTGCAGCTCCACGCCGTTGGCGGTGAAGGTTTCTTCCACGATCAGCCCGTCCAGTTCGGCAACGCGCAGCTTCAGCAGGTTCAATTCGGAGAAACCGCAGGCGCACCTCAGCGGTACACGACTGATCAGCTCGATGCGCTCGGCATTCTGCAGGCATTTATTTGCGCCGCCGCCGTAGGCACGGGCGAGACCGCCGGTGCCCAGTTGAATCCCGCCGTACCAGCGAATCACCAGCACCACGACCTGATCAAACCCTTGCGCCTCGATGGCCGCCAGGATCGGCCGCCCGGCGGTGCCGCCGGGTTCGCCGTCGTCGTTGCTGCGGTATTGGTCGGCCAGTTTCCAGGCCCAGCAGTTGTGCGTCGCGTTGAGGTCGCTGTGCTGCTCGATAAACGCCTGGGCGTCATGCGCGCTGATAATCGGCGCCGCCAGGGTGATAAAGCGGCTTTTGCGTATTTCTTCACGAAATTCGCAAAAGCCCGTGAGCGTGAATGGCATAAGTCGCTTCGTTCAGGGGGCCGGCTTGATGCCGCAGCCTTTGAGAATAATGTGGATCAGGTTGGTGCCGGCGTCCTCCATGTCCTGCTTGGTCAGCTTGGTGCGACCGGTGACGCGGCAGATCTGGGTGGCGAAGTCGGCATAGTGCTGGGTGCTGCCCCACAGCAGGAAGATCAGGTGCACCGGGTCGATGGGGTCCATCTTGCCGGCATCGATCCAGGCCTGGAACACGGCTGCACGGCCGCTGAACCAGGCGCGGTAGTCCTGGCTGAAATATTCAGTGAGGCATTCGCCGCCGCTGATGATCTCCATGGCGAAGATCCGCGAGGCCTGTGGCTGGCGTCGCGAGAACTCCATCTTGGTGCGGATGTACCGGGAGAGGGCCACGGCCGGGTCGTCCTCGGCGGTCAGCGCGTTGAACGTGCTGTCCCACAATTCGAGAATATTGCTGAGCACCGCAATGTACAGGCCCAGTTTGTTGGTGAAGTAATAGTGCAAGTTGGCTTTGGGCAGCCCGGCACTGGCCGCGATGGTGTTCATGCTGGTGCCCTTGTAGCCATGGCGCGCGAATTCATCCTCAGCCGCCTGGAGAATCGCTTGTTCGTTCTTTTGCCGAATGCGGCTGGCGGGTTTACCGGCATGGTTGCTGTGGGCAGGAACTTCGAGGCTCATGGAGGTTTCCGTGCTGATCGATGGGGGCGACGTGTGCACAGATAACCCACCCTCAAGCCTCAGACAAGTGTTGATGCAATAAAACCGTCAAAGCGATTCCAGGGAGTCGCTTTCGGGCGTGGGGTTTGTAACGGCGTGGACGGTTTTGGCCTCGGGTAACAGCAGGCACAGCACAATGGCA
Organism: Pseudomonas sp. 24 E 13; assembly: GCF_900004715.1. NCBI lineage: Bacteria > Pseudomonadati > Pseudomonadota > Gammaproteobacteria > Pseudomonadales > Pseudomonadaceae > Pseudomonas > Pseudomonas sp. 24 E 13. The sequence continues at coordinate 5,583 of NZ_CVTO01000149.1, read as the reverse complement.
GTCAGCCCGCCGCTGGTGATGGCGGAGTCGAACAGGTTCTGCACCAGGGTTGGCATCAGGTGCAGCAGGTTGGGCTGAGCGGCGATGCCCAGGCCGACACCGAAGGAGGTGGCGATGATCAGCATGCTGCGTCGATCCAGTGGCGCCTGGGCCAGGATGCGCACACCGGCTGCGGCGACGCTGCCGAACATGACCAGGGTCGCACCGCCCAGCACCGGTTTGGGGATTTGCTGCAACACCGCGCCGATCATGGGAAACAACCCAAGGCATACCAGCACCACGCCGATGTACAAGCCGACATGACGGCTGGCCACGCCGGTAAGTTGGATCACCCCGTTGTTTTGCGCGAAGGTGGTATTGGGGAAGGCGCTGAACGTGGCGGCGATCATGCAACTGACGCCATCCCCGAGCACGCCGCCTTTGAGTCGGCTTATATAAGACGCACCGCTGATGGGTTGGCGGGCGATCATGCAGTTGGCGGTGAGGTCTCCGACGGTTTCGATGCTGCTGATCAGATAAATCAGCGCGATGGGCAGGAAGGCGCTCCAATCGAAGTTGAAACCAAAGCGAAACGGCACGGGCAGGCTGATCAGAGGCACGTCGGGTAATGCCTGGGGCACCAGCTTGCCACTGAACCACGCGGCGAGGCTGCCGAGCGCCAGGCCGATGATAATGGCCGAGAGGCGTACCCAGGGCGTGTTCGAGCGGTTGAGCAGGATGATCGTCAGCACCACGAACAGGCCCAGGGCCAGGTTGATGGGGGCGCCAAAGTCGGGGGCGTTGAACCCGCCGCCCAGATCGGTGATGCCGACTTTTATCAGGCTGATGCCGATCAGCGTAATCACGATCCCGGTCACCAGGGGCGTGATGACCCGGCGCAGCTGGCCGATAAACCGGCTCAGCACGATCTGCACCAGGGCGCCGAAAAAGCACACGCCGAAAATCATCGCCAGGATGTCCTCAGGGCTGCCGCCGCGTTGCTTGACCAGGAAGCCGGCGGAGAGCACCGCGCCCAGGAACGCAAAGCTGGTGCCTTGCAGGCAAATCATCCCGGCGCCGATACCGAACGGCCTGCGCGCCTGGATGAAGGTGCCGACGCCGGAGACCATCAGCGCCATGCTGATCAGGTAGGGCAGGTGCGCGGTGAGGCCCAGGGTGGAACCGATGATCAAGGGCGGCGTGATGATCCCGACGAACGCGGCCAGCACATGTTGCAGGGCGGCCAGCAGGGCGGGCAGTGGTTTGGGGCGATCATCGAGGCCGTAGATCAAGTCGTTGGGGCTGGAGGATTCTGGTGGCATGGCGGGTCAACTCGGGGCGGACGGTTCAAGGTCCTTGTGCCTTGCAAAAAACTGTCCACCTGCTCAGCTTTTTGTGCAGAGCCCGTGTTAGCGCGTTGCCGCCAGGCTCTCTAGAAAACTTTCCAGCACCAAATGGGGGCGACGGCCCTTGCGCGTGACCGATGCCAGGCTCAAATCGTAAAACCGTGTAGCCGGTTTCAGCGCGCGCAGTCGGCCTTGTTGTACCCAAAGGTTGGCGTAATGGTCGGGCAGGTAGCCGATATAGCGCCCGGTGAGGATCAGGAACGCCATGCCCTCACGGTCCGAGGCGCTGGCGGTGCACGTGAGCGCCTGGTAATGGGCCTGGATCTCGGCGGGCAAGCGGAAGGTGGGGGCGATGGCGTCCTGGCTGTCGAGGCGCGTGTCGTCCAGTTGCTTGTCGTCGGCATAAAACAGTGGATGCCCGACCGCGCAATAAAGCAGCGAGCGCTCGCTGTACAGCGGTTGGTACTCCAGGCCCGACAACGCGCTGGCCTGGGGCACCACGCCGACATGCAGACGGCCGTCGAGGACACCTTGCTCGACTTCACTGGGGGCGATCATGCGGATTTGAATCTGCACGTCCGGGCCACGTTCCTTCAATTGCGCCAGGGCGTGGGTGATGCGCATATGGGGCAGGGTGACGAGGTTATCGGTCAGGCCGATGATCAGCTCTCCGCGCAAGTGCTGGTGCAGACCATTGACTTCGGTGCGAAAACTTTCCAGCGCACTCAACAGTTGCAACGCCGACTGATAGACCTCGCGGCCTTCTTCCGTCAGCGAGAACCCCGCGCGGCCGCGTTGACAGAGCCTCAGCCCGAGGCGTTGTTCCAGGTCGCTCATTTGCTGGCTGATGGCCGAACGACCAATCCCCAGTACGGTTTCCGCCGCCGAAAAGCCACCACACTCCACCACGCTGCGAAAGATGCGCAACAGGCGGATATCAAAGTCGCTGACCTGGGCCAGGGGGTCGGGGCGACGGCTGCTCATAGTTTAGTGAAGTCCTGACTGAAGGTTAGAAGAGTTGAATTTCACCGACTTTATCCCCGTGGCAATTTAGCTGCAACTACGCTTTTTTCAATCCCGACGCTGCCTTTTGCCTTGCGAGGTTTTGCTGATGAACATGCCGGAAAACGCCCCATCATCCCTGGCCAGCCAACTCAAGCTGGATGCTCATTGGATGCCTTATACCGCCAACCGTAATTTTCAGCGCGATCCGCGCCTGATCGTGGCCGCCGAGGGCAGCTGGTTGACGGATGACAAGGGGCGCAAGGTCTACGACTCGCTGTCGGGCCTTTGGACCTGCGGCGCCGGGCATACGCGCAAGGAAATCCAGGAAGCGGTGGCCCGGCAGTTGGGCACCCTGGACTACTCTCCGGGCTTCCAATACGGTCATCCGTTGTCCTTTCAACTGGCGGAAAAGATTACCGACCTGACCCCTGGCAACCTCAACCATGTGTTCTTCACCGACTCCGGCTCCGAGTGCGCCGATACCGCCGTGAAGATGGTGCGCGCCTACTGGCGCCTGAAGGGCCAGGCCACCAAGACCAAGATGATCGGCCGCGCCCGTGGGTATCACGGTGTGAACATTGCCGGTACCAGCCTGGGCGGCGTCAACGGTAACCGTAAGCTGTTTGGTCAGTCGATGATGGACGTCGACCACCTGCCGCATACGTTGCTGGCGAGCAATGCCTTCTCCCGTGGCATGCCGGAGCAGGGTGGTATCGCATTGGCCGATGAGTTGCTCAAGCTGATCGAACTGCATGACGCGTCGAACATCGCTGCGGTGTTTGTCGAGCCGATGGCCGGTTCCGCAGGCGTGTTGGTGCCGCCACAGGGTTATCTCAAGCGTCTGCGCGAGATCTGCGATCAGCACAACATCCTGTTGGTATTCGACGAAGTGATCACCGGTTTCGGGCGCACCGGTTCGATGTTCGGCGCCGACAGCTTTGGCGTGACCCCGGACTTGATGTGCATTGCCAAGCAAGTCACCAATGGCGCCATTCCGATGGGCGCGGTGATTGCCAGCAGCGAGATCTATCACACCTTCATGAACCAGGCGACGCCGGAATACGCGGTGGAGTTTCCCCATGGCTACACCTACTCGGCGCACCCGGTGGCCTGCGCGGCCGGCCTCGCGGCACTGGACCTGCTGCAAAAGGAAAACCTCGTGCAGAGCGTAGCCGATGTCGCACCGCACTTTGAGAATGCGCTGCATGGCATGAAGGGCAGCAAGAACGTGATTGATATTCGTAATTACGGCCTGGCCGGAGCCATCCAGATTGCGCCGCGTGACGGGGATGCCATCGTGCGTCCGTTCGAGGCCGGCATGGCGCTGTGGAAAGCCGGTTTCTACGTGCGCTTTGGCGGTGACACCCTGCAGTTCGGGCCAACCTTCAACAGCAAGCCGCAGGACCTGGATCGCCTGTTCGATGCGGTCGGTGAAGTGCTGAGCAAGATCGACTGATTTCTCCTTCTATATAGAACAACTTTTCAGGAGCCCTGCATGAGCCTTATCCAGCATTTGATCAACGGTGAATTGGTCAATGACAGCGGTCGTAGCGCCGATGTGTACAACCCGTCCACCGGCCAGGTCATTCACCAGGTGCCATTGGCCAGTCGCGAAACCATTCAACAGGCGATCGACTCGGCCAAGGCGGCGTTCCCGGCCTGGCGTAACACGCCTGCGGCCAAACGGGCGCAGGTGATGTTTCGTTTCAAGCAGTTGCTGGAGCAGAACGAAGCGCGTATCTCGCAGCTGATCAGCGAAGAGCACGGCAAGACGTTGGAGGATGCCGCCGGTGAGTTGAAGCGCGGAATCGAGAACGTTGAATACGCGTGCTCGGCGCCGGAGATTCTCAAAGGCGAATACAGCCGCAACGTCGGCCCGAACATTGATGCCTGGTCGGATTTCCAGCCGCTGGGCGTAGTGGCGGGCATTACGCCGTTCAACTTCCCGGCGATGGTGCCGTTGTGGATGTATCCGCTGGCGATTGTGTGCGGTAACTGTTTCATCCTCAAACCGTCGGAGCGTGACCCGAGTTCGACGTTGCTGATCGCGCAGTTGTTGCAGGAAGCGGGTCTGCCCAAAGGCGTGCTGAGCGTGGTGCATGGTGACAAGGGCGCGGTGGATGCATTGATTGAGGCGCCCGAGGTAAAAGCGCTGAGCTTTGTAGGATCGACGCCGATTGCCGAGTACATTTATTCCGAAGCGACCAAGCGCGGCAAGCGTGTGCAGGCACTGGGTGGCGCGAAGAACCATGCCGTGCTGATGCCGGACGCGGACCTGGATAACGCCGTCAGCGCCTTGATGGGCGCAGCGTATGGCTCCTGCGGTGAACGCTGCATGGCGATCTCGGTGGCGGTGTGTGTGGGTGACCAGGTGGCGGATGCGTTGATTGCCAAGCTGGTACCGCAGGTCAAGGCGCTGAAGATCGGTGCGGGCACCACCTGTGGCCTGGATATGGGCCCGCTGGTGACGGGGCAGGCGCGGGATAAGGTCAGCGGCTATATAGAAGAGGGCGTGTTGGCGGGCGCCGAGTTGGTTGTTGACGGTCGCGGCTTGAGCGTCGCCGGACATGAAGACGGGTTCTTCCTCGGTGGCAGCCTGTTCGATCGCGTGACCCCCGAGATGCGCATCTATAAAGAAGAGATCTTCGGGCCGGTGTTGTGCGTGGTGCGTGTGGACAGCCTGGAAGCGGCGATGCAGTTGATCAACGACCATGAGTACGGCAACGGTACGTGCATCTTTACCCGTGACGGTGAGGCGGCGCGCCTGTTCTGTGATGAAATCGAAGTGGGCATGGTGGGGGTTAACGTGCCTTTGCCGGTGCCCGTGGCTTATCACAGCTTTGGTGGCTGGAAGCGGTCGCTGTTTGGCGACTTGCACGCCTATGGGCCGGATGGGGTGCGTTTCTATACCCGTCGCAAGGCGATCACCCAGCGTTGGCCGCAGCGGGCCAGTCATGAATCCTCGCAGTTTGCTTTCCCCAGTTTGTAAGGCGGGATAAGTGGAAGGCCGGCCCCTTGGGGCCGGCCTTCGCGTTTTCCGGGGTTTTTTGACTTATATGACAGAAATGTGAAAAAGAAGGTTGACGGCAGATTCTGTGCGCCTATAATTTGCCCCACTTCCGGCGCAGTCGAAACGGAAAACTCCTTGGTAAACAATGAGTTAAGCGAGTTTCGAAAGCAGGTCGCTTCAGTTCATCGAAGCCAAAAGGAAGTTGAAAAAGAGGTGTTGACAGCAGCGTGTAACGCTGTAGAA
>NZ_CVTO01000006.1:0-8248 GCF_900004715.1 Pseudomonas sp. 24 E 13 | reverse complement strand
ATCGGAAGAGCACACGTCTGAACTCCAGTCACCGATGTATCTCGTATGCCGTCTTCTGCTTGAAAAAAAACCATGGCTGCGCCACTGACCAGGCCAAGGGACAACAAGAGAATCGAGGAGAACTTCATTCAGGGAAACCTCAAGGGGATGACGGCGCGATCCTGAGGTTGTATCGAGACGCTGACAATCGAAATCCGACCGGCGGCAGAAGTTGTATACAATTTGCTAAGTTACTGTTTTGTATGGGGAACTTAAGTTATTTTTACGTGTCTTTAGTTACTTCGGAACGGCCGCTTTTAGGTAAAAGCGGCCTTTTTTGTGCCTGTAAAATGTGTGCTGAAAGTGCTGGCCTCTTCGCGGGGCTAGCCCCAATGCCTGTCAGTTAAGGCTTTTTTGTAGGAGCGAGCTTGCTCGCGAAAAACTCACAGGCACCGCGTTCATTCAGGAAGCACGCGTATCGTCGACGTTTTTCGCGAGCAAGAGCTAGGCGCCCCCCTCGCTCCTACAGAGGGCGGTCTACGCTTAACTGACTGGCATTAGGGCAAGTCAGGCCGAGCGCGCCATGATCAAGCCTGTGTCACTCGCCGCTTCCAAACGAATCGCGACAAACTTCGACGTTGGCGTATGGCTGCCCTCTCCCGTGCTTTCCAACGGCACCAGCGGGTTCACTTCCGGATAGTAAGCCGCCGCCTGCCCGGCCGGGATATCGAACGCCAGCAGGGTAAAGCCTTTCACACGGCGTTCACGGCCGTCTTCCCACAACGAGATGATGTCTGCCTTCTGCCCTGGCTTGAAGCCCAGGCGGATGATGTCGGCTTCGTTGACGAACAGCACATCCCGCTGCCCTTTGACCCCGCGATAACGGTCGTCCAGGCCATAGATAGTGGTGTTGTACTGATCGTGGGAGCGCATCGACTGCATGATCAGGTCCGGCACCCGCCCTGTGGCGTGGGTGCGCTCATGAATCAGGTCCTTGGGCAGGATGTTCGGCCGGAAGTTGGCGCGGCCCGATGGGGTGTTCCAGCGGCGTGCGCCGGCGGAATTGCCCAGATAGAAGCCGCCGGGGTGTTTGATCTTCTCGTTGAAGTCCTTGAAGCCTGGAATGGTATCGGCGATCAGGTCGCGGATGCGGCCGTAGTCGGCGACCAACCAGTTCCAGTCCACAGGCTTGCTGCCCAGGGTCGCGGCGGCGATGCCGGCCAGGATCGCAGGCTCCGATTTCATCAGTTTCGACAGCGGCTGCAGCTGGCCATTGGAGCCGTGGACCATGCTGAACGAGTCTTCCACCGTCACCGCTTGCGGGCCGTCGGCCTGAATGTCGATGTCGGTACGGCCCAGGCAGGGCAGGATCAGGGCGTCTTTACCGTGCATCAGGTGGCTGCGGTTGAGCTTGGTGCTGATCTGCACGGTCAGGTCGCAGTTGCGCAATGCCTCGAAGGTGCGGGTACTGTCGGGCGTCGCCTGGGCAAAGTTGCCGCCCAGGCCGATAAACACCTTGGCGCGGCCCTCGAGCATCGCGTGGATGGCTTCGACCACGTTGTGCCCATTGGTACGCGGCACCTGGAACTGGAAGCGGCGCTCCAGTGAGTCGAGGAACGCCGCCGGTGGGCGCTCGTTGATGCCCATGGTGCGGTCACCCTGCACGTTGCTGTGGCCACGCACCGGGCACAGGCCAGCGCCTGGACGGCCAATGTTGCCGCGCAGCAGCATCAGGTTGGCGATTTCCTGGATGGTCGGCACCGAGTGACGGTGCTGGGTAATGCCCATCGCCCAGCACATGATCACGTTCTTGCCTTTGGCATACATGCGCGCGGCTTGCTCGATCTCCACCAGTGTCAGGCCGGACTGCTCGACGATTTCCTCCCATGAGGTGTCATCGATCTGACCCAGATAGTCCAGGACGTTAACGGTGTGTTCGTTGAGGAAGTCATGATCGAACACGGCTTCCTTGCCTTCGGCCAGGGCCTGGCGCTCCCACTGCAGCAGGAACTTGGCCATGCCGCGCAGAATGGCCATGTCGCCGCCCAGGGCCGGGCGGAAATAGGCTGTGTTGGTCGGCTTGTCGCCGTTGGTGAGCATTTCCAGCGGATGTTGCGGGTGCTGGAAGCGTTCCAGGCCACGTTCTTTCAGGGGGTTGATACACACCACCTGGGCGCCGCGTTTCACCGCTTCGCGCAGCGGTTCGAGCATGCGCGGGTGGTTGGTGCCGGGGTTTTGGCCCCAGACGAAAATCGCGTCGGCGTGTTCGAAGTCATCAAAGGTCACGGTGCCTTTGCCCACGCCTACACTCTGTGCCAGGGCGACGCCGCTGGCTTCGTGGCACATGTTCGAGCAGTCCGGGAAGTTATTGGTGCCGTAGGCGCGCACGAACAGCTGATAGAGGTAGGCGGCTTCATTGCTGGCGCGGCCCGAGGTGTAGAACTCGGCCATGTCCGGGCTGGGCAGGGCATTGAGGTGCTTGCCGACCAGGTCGAACGCGGCTTCCCAACTGATGGGCTGGTAGCGGTCGGTCTCGGCGTTGTAGCGCATGGGCTCGGTGAGACGGCCCTGGTATTCCAGCCAGTAATCGCTTTGTTCCAGCAGCGCGGTAACGCTGTGCTTGGCGAAGAACGCCGCGTCCACGCGGCGCTTGGTGGCTTCCCAGTTGACGGCCTTGGCGCCGTTCTCGCAGAACTTGACCATGCCGCTTTCCGGCGAGTCGCCCCAGGCACAGCCCGGGCAGTCGAAGCCGCCGTTCTGGTTGGTCTTGAGCATCATGCGCAGGTTTTTCAGCGCGTTATCGCTGGTCAGCCAGGCTTGCGCCACGCTGATCAACGCACCCCAGCCGCCGGCCGGGCCTTTATAGGGCTTATAGCGTGGGGTTGGGGTCTGGTCGGCTTGGTGGTGAAGGCTCATGGCTGGTACTCCATCGCAGGGCTATAGACCCGCGGCGCGCTTTTCTGCGGCAGGTGGATGAGATTGAGGTTATGCCGGCGCGCCCATTGCAGGGCCAGGCCGGTGGGCGACGACAGGCTGACCAGGGTCTGGATGCCCGCGCGCAGGACTTTCTGGATCAATTCGAGGCTGCAGCGGCTGGTGACAATCGCCAGCCCGCCGTCGGTCGGAATCTTTTGGCGAATCAAGGCGCCAATCAGTTTGTCCAGGGCGTTATGCCGGCCGATGTCTTCGCGGCCCATCAGCAATTCGCCCTGGCCGTTCATGAACACCGCAGCATGCACCGCGCCGCTGTGTTGGCCCAGCGGCTGGAATGCACCGATGCGCTGGCGCAGGCCATCGAGCCATTCGGCCGGTGGCAAGGGCGCGCCGGGCAGCACCTGAAGGTCGGGTAAGGCCTGCTCCACCGCTTCGACACCGCACAGGCCGCAGCCGCTGGTACCGGCCAATTGGCGACGCTGTTGCTTGAGGTTCCAGAATGCACGGCTGGAAATCTGTACCTGAGCATACTGGGCGGAACCCGAACCACTGAGCTTCAAATCGTATATGTCGCTAACGTCACGGATGATGCCGCTGCCAAGGCTGAAACCGACGATAAAATCCTCAAGGTCGGTCGGCGTCACCAGCATGACGGCCTGGCTGATATCGTTGTAGGCAATCGCCAACGCCACTTCTTCGGCCAGCGCAGTGCTGCCGACGTCGGTGTGTTCCAGATTGCTGTACTGATAGCTCTGGCTGGCGGCGGGCGCTGGCGTTTCGAGGGCGGGCGCCGCGCAGGTGGGGCGCTTGGCGTTCATGGGGCAATACCACCGGCGGATTGATCAGTGTTCAGACTAGGCGCGACAAAGGGTCGCGTCTAATCGCCAGTATTGATGTATTGATAGATAGCGTCGATCAAGGTTCGTTTTTTAGTCAAGGAGTGACCCGGAACCCAGATCTTTGGGACTGGTCTAGTCTTGGGCATCAGGTACTTAAACCCAAGGAGAGCGCACCATGAGTATTTTCAGTTTTGTTAAGGAAGCAGGCGAGAAATTGATTGATCTGCTGACGCCGGGTAATGCCAACGCCAGTGAGCAGTTGAAGGACCACATCTCCAAGGTTGGCCTTGGAAATCCGAATGTGCAGGCCACCGTTGAGGGTGACAAAGTCACGGTAACGGGCGAAGTCGCAACTCAGGAAGAGAAAGAAAAAATCATCCTGGCGGCCGGTAATATCGCAGGTGTCGGCAGTGTCGAAGACAAGATCACCGTCTCCGGCCCGGCGGTTACCGCTGCGCGTTTCGTGGTTGTGAAAAAAGGCGACACCCTCAGCGCGATTTCCCTGACGGTGTACGGCAACGCCAATCAGTACAACAAGATTTTCGAGGCCAACAAGCCCATGTTGTCGCACCCGGACAAAATCTACCCAGGCCAGACCCTGCGTATCCCTGAGTAATACGCAGGATAAAATGAGGAAGCTCGCCCTTTTTGCAGGAGCGAGCTTGCTCGCGAAGAACTCACAGGCACCGCGTTTGTGCAGGAAATACGCGTTATCGTTGACGTTTTTCGCGAGCGAGCTCGCTCCTACAGATCGGTATTAGGGCGTGTCCCCCTCCCACACTCGCTCAAAGCCCGGTAATAAGTTCTCGATAATTCCCGACGGCTGCGAACTCTGCAGTGTCCTTTGGCCCCTTTTTGCTGTCGGGCTCTTTGACTGCCAGCAAATGGGCCACCCCGAAATCCCTGGCACTGCGCAGAATCGGCAAGGTGTCGTCGATAAACAGGCTCCGGGCCGGGTCGAAGTCGATGTCTGCTTGCAGCGCTGCCCAGAACTGCGGGTTCTCCTTGGGAAAACCGTAATCGTGGGAGCTGATCAGTTGTTCGAAGTACGGCGCCAACTCGATGCGCTCCAACTTCAAGGACAACGAATCGCGATGGGCGTTGGTGATCATGATCACGCGCTTGCCGGCCTGTTTGATCGCTGCCAGAAAAGTATCGGCGTCCGGGCGCAGGGCAATCAGGTGGGCGGTTTCCAGCTTGAGTTCGCGCACGGGGATTGCAAGTTCTGCGCTCCAGAAATCCAGGCAATACCATTGCAACTGTCCGGCGTTACGCTCGAACAGCGGCTGCAATTCCATTTGCGCCATGGCCAGGCTCACGCCGTGCAGCTCGGCGTAGCGTTGCGGCAGGTGCTCCATCCAGAAGTGGTTGTCGTAATGCAGGTCGAGCAAGGTGCCGTCCATGTCCAGCAGGACAGTGTCGATGGCGTGCCAGGGCAAAGAGGGCATCGGGCGTTCTCATGTAAGTAAAGATATCCGACACAGACAATCGGAAAAGCCACGGTATAGTAACCCGATCACGCCAAGGAGCCGTTTATGCGCCAGAAACCCACCGTCCTCGCCCGCGAAATAGTCGCCAGTAGCCGTTTGTTCCGCGTGGAGGAAGTGCAATTGCGCTTTTCCAATGGCGTTGAGCGCACCTACGAACGTCTGGTGGGCCGTGGTGCGGGTTATGGCGCGGTGATGATCGTGGCGATGATCGACGAAGACCACGCATTGCTGGTGGAAGAGTACTGCGGCGGCACCGATGAATATGAGCTGTCCTTGCCCAAGGGCTTGATCGAGCCCGGCGAGGATGTGCTGGCGGCGGCGGACCGCGAACTCAAGGAAGAGGCCGGCTATGGCGCGCGCCAGTTGGAACATATCACCGAGCTGTCGCTGTCACCCGGCTATATGAGCCAGAAAATCCAAGTGGTGCTCGCCACTGATCTGTACGAAGAGCGCCTGGAAGGCGATGAACCTGAGCCTATGCGCGTGGAGCGGGTCAACCTGCGTGAGCTGTCGGCACTGGCGCAGAACGAGCAGTTCAGCGAGGGCCGGGCGCTGGCCGCGCTGTATCTGGTACGAGACCTGCTGACCCAGCGTGGGGTGTTTACCTTATGAGCGAATTGTTTCTGGGCCATCCGTTTATCGCGCCGGTCATTGAACTGGCGCGCCAGGCCGGTGAAGCCATCCTGCCGTACTGGCGTGCCGATGTGGCGGTGACCGCCAAGGCGGATGATTCGCCGGTGACGGCCGCCGACCTCGCCGCGCATCATCTGATTCTCGCGGGTCTCACGGCGCTGGACCCGAGCATTCCGGTGCTGTCCGAAGAAGACGCCGATATCGACCAGAGCGTGCGCGCCGGCTGGCAGCGCTGGTGGCTGGTGGACCCGCTGGACGGCACCAAGGAATTCATCAGCGGCAGTGAAGAGTTCACGGTCAATATCGCCTTGATCGAGCAGGGCCGTGTGGTGTTCGGCGTGGTCTCGATGCCCACCAGCGGTCGTTGCTACTTCGGCGGCGCGGGCCTGGGAGCCTGGCGCTCGGATGTAAATGCCGCGCCCAGGCAGATCCAGGTGCGCCAGACGCCGGCTGCGGGTGAAGCCTTTACTGTGGTTGCCAGCCGCCGGCATACCAGCCCGGAGCAGGAGCGTTTGCTGGAGGGGTTGAGCCAGGGTTTGGGTGAGCTGAAACTGGCGAATATCGGCAGTTCGTTGAAGTTCTGCCTGTTGGCCGAAGGCAGTGCCGATTGTTATCCGCGCCTGGCGCCGACGTCGCAGTGGGATACCGCGGCGGCGCAAGGTGTGTTGGAAGGGGCGGGGGGCGCGGTACTGGAGTTGAACGGCAAGCCGTTCAGCTACCCGGCGCGGGAATCGTTGCTGAACCCGTTCTTTCTGGCGTTGCCGGCCAAGGCGGCATGGCGTGAACGCTTGTTGAGCCTGGCCAGGTCTTAAGACCTGCGCAAATTAAAAATGTGGGAGGGGGCTTGCCCCCGATTGCGGTGTAACAGTCAGAAGCGGGTTGCCTGACACACTGCTATCGGGGGCAAGCCCCCTCCCACATTTGCTTTGTGTGATGGCGGCTAGCGGTGCAGGACGTATTGGCCGGTAAAAGTCACCGCGCGGTCTTCGCTGCCCTCATTCACAATCCATGTGTCCAGCGCCAACCGCGCGCGACCATGGCGTTTGTAGGTCGCCACGAAGCGCTTCCACACCTTCTCCTCCGGCGCCGTGCAAATCACCGTCGCATCCTGCGTCACCGGCGCCGGATAACTGATCTGTCCTTCCTGAATCACGATGTGCCCGTCTTCGATGCCGTCTTCGCGCAGTCTCAGGTGCAACCAACCCCAGCCTGCCAGGACGGCGCCGCAATAGAGGCTGCCGCCAAACATGGTGCTCTTGTGGTTGATATTGGCTTGCAAGGGCAGATGCAGTTGCAGCTGGTGGTGTTGCCAGTCGAGCACCTTGAGCCCCATTTCCCGAGTGAGGGGGATGTCGTGATGGAGGATGGATTCCAGGTAACGGCTGTCGCGGCTCATGGCGGCCTCTTGGTGGGTGGACGGGGTCATTCGTCGTCTGCGCTGTGGTTGGCGCTGTCGGCGAAGTTCAGGCCGTGTTTGCGCAATTTGTCGTGCAGGGTCTTGCGTGGCACGCCGAGGGCTTCGGCGAGGCTGCGCAGGGAGCTGTGGGGGCGGGTCAGTTCGGCGGCGATCAGGCTTTTTTCGAATTGTTCGACTTGCTCGCTCAAACCGCCAGGCGTGGAGGTCAGGGTGCTGGTGGACGGATCGTCCGGCGTACTGTCCAGGGCCAGTTCCAGGCCCAGGGCGAAGCGTTCGGCGGCGTTTTGCAGTTCGCGCACATTGCCCGGCCAACTGTGGCGCAACAGCAGGGCGCGTTGCCCCGGTTGCAGCTCGTGCAGCGGCAGGCCGTGGCGGCTGCTGGCTTCGTCGGCGAAGTGCTGGAACAGCATCAGCGCGTCTTCGCCACGTTCGCGCAGCGGTGGAATGCGCAGCGGCGCGACGTTGAGACGGTAATACAAGTCGGCGCGGAAGCGGCCCTGGTCGGCGGCCTGGCGCAGGTCTTCCTTGGTGGCGGCGATGATGCGGATGTCCAGCGGGATCAACTGGTTGCCGCCCAGGCGCTCGACCACCCGCTCCTGCAGCAGGCGCAGCAGCTTGACCTGCACGTCCAGGCTCATGCTTTCGATTTCATCGAGAAACAGCGTGCCGCCGTTGGCGAATTCGAACTTGCCGATACGGCGCTTCTGCGCGCCGGTAAACGCGCCGGGTTCATGGCCGAACAGTTCGCTTTCCACCACCGACTCGGCCAGTGCCCCGGCGTTGATCGCCACGAACGGGCCGCTGCGCCGGTTCGAAAGATCGTGCAAGGCCCGGGCGACGACTTCTTTGCCGGCGCCGGTTTCGCCGAGGATCAGCACATCGGCCTTGGTCGCCGCCAGCGCACCGATTTGCTCGCGCAGGCGCAGCATCTGCGGCGAATGCCCGACCAGGCGCGT
>NZ_CVTO01000146.1:20110-24002 GCF_900004715.1 Pseudomonas sp. 24 E 13 | reverse complement strand
CCTGCTCAACCGCCAGTTTAACCCCGAGCAGATCAACCAATCATGGGTTGCTGACATCACTTATATTCGCACTCGAAGCGGCTGGCTGTACTTGGCGGCTGTCATGGATTTGTATTCACGCAAGATCGTAGGCTGGTCCATGGCTCCGCATATGCGCGCAGAGTTGGTGTGCAGTGCTATGCAACTAGCCATCACACAGAGACAGCCTAAACCGGGTCTGATCGCGCACTCAGATCGGGGCAGCCAGTATGCAGGCGCTACTTACCAAGCCATGCTGACACGACATGGCTTGCGCTGCAGCATGAGCCGCAAGGGCAACTGCTGGGACAACGCAGTCATGGAACGTTTCTTCTTGAACCTGAAGATGGAGCGTGTTTGGAGGAAGGACTATGCCAATCATGATGAAGCAATCAGGGACGTCACGGATTACATTGTGCGGTTCTACAATGAACGACGAATGCATTCATCGTTAGACTATTTGCCGCCCAATCAGTACGAGCGGCAAACAGCCTGAAAACACCGATTGAGGTGTCCGGAAAAAGTTGACCACCTCAGCTTGCTTATGCATGGACTGACACACTGCCATCGGGGGCAAGCCCCCTCCCACATTTGATCTCCATCAATCTCGAGCCAATGCCTCGATCGGGTCCAGCCGCGCCGCGTTGCGCGCCGGCACGAAGCCGAACACGATGCCGATCAGCGTCGAGCAGGCAAACGCGGTGATGATCGAGCCCAGGGAAAACACCATTTCCCACTCCTTCACGAACAGCGAAAACAAATAGCCGATGGCATAGGACAGCGAGATACCGATAATCCCGCCGATCAGACACACCATCACCGCCTCCACCAGAAACTGCTGGCGAATATCCGATTGCCGTGCCCCTACGGCCATGCGAATGCCAATCTCGCGGGTGCGTTCGGTGACCGACACCAGCATGATATTCATCACCCCGATGCCACCCACCAACAACGAAATCACCGCGATCAATGACAACAGCAGCGCCAGCGAACGGCTGGTTTTCTGCACGGTCTGCATGATGCTGTCGAGGTTGTTGGTGAAGAAATCCTTGGTACCGTGGCGTTGCAGCATGAGCTTATTGACGTTGTCTTCCACCACCTTGCTCGGCTGGCCGTCCTTGATGCGCACGGTGATGCTGTCCAGATGGCGCTGCCCCAACAGGCGCCCCGCCGCCGTCTCATACGGCACCCACACGTTCAGCACCTTGCTGGCGGCGAACAGGTTCTTGTTGTCCGCCGTCACCCCGATCACCGTGCACGGCAGGTTGCCCACCAGGATCACCTGGCCCAGGGGGTCGACGTTCGCCCCGAACAGGCGATGCCGGGTGTTGTGGTCGATCACCACCACCTGCGCCTGACGCCGTGCATCACTTTCGCTGAAGGCGATACCGGCTTCGAGCTTCACGCCCTTGACCTTGAAGTAGCGGTCGCTGACGCCGTTGACCTGCGCGTCCACGTCGATATTGCCAAAGCGCAGCAACAGGTTGCGCCCCACCACCGGGGTGGCGCTGTCGACGTAATACAGCTGGTTCAACGCGTCCACATCTGACGGCATCAGGGTCTCGATGGCCGAGGCGCGGCTGTCACCGAAACTGGTGCCGGAAAAGATATCGATGGTGTTGCTGCCGATGGCCTGGATGTCCTTGAGCACATAACGCTTGGCGCCCTCGCCGATGGCCGAGATCGACACCACCGAGGTGATGCCGATGACGATACCGAGCATGGTCAGCAAGGTGCGCATGCGATGGGAAATCAGCGCGACCCAGGCCATGTTGAACGCTTCCTTGAACAACCCCAGGCTCGCCACCAGGCGCCGCGCGCCGCTGCGCCGGGGCTCGAGCGGCGCTTCTTCGGGCAGCTCCAGGCCGGCACTGTCGTTGGCCTTGTCGCTGACGATCTCGCCGTCGCACACCTCGACAATACGCTGGGCATTGGCCGCCACCTTGGGGTCGTGGGTGACGATGATCACCGTGTGCCCGGCCGCGTGCAGCTCGGCGAGGATGCGCATCACCTCCTTGCCGCTATGGGTGTCGAGGGCGCCCGTGGGTTCGTCGGCCAGGATCACCTCGCCGCCATTCATCAAGGCCCGGGCGATACTCACGCGCTGCTGCTGCCCACCGGACAACTGGCTCGGCCGATGGGTGATATGCCCCGACAGGCCCAGGCGCGCGAGCAACTCCCGCGCGCGGCTGTGGCGCTGGCCTTCCGGGATGCCGGCATAGATCGCCGGCATTTCCACGTTGTGCAAGGCACTCAGGTGCGCCAGCAGGTGGTAGCGCTGGAAGATAAACCCGAAGTAATCGCGGCGCAGTTCCGCCAGTTGCTCATCGCCCAGGGAACGGGTTTCGATGCCGTTGATTTTGTAGCTGCCGGCGGTGGCGTAATCCAGGCCGCCGAGGATGTTCATCAATGTCGATTTACCCGAACCCGAGGCGCCGATGATCGCCAGCATTTCCCCGGCGTGAATGGTCAGGTCGATGCCCTTGAGCGCGATGAATTCGCGCTCGCCGGCCATGAAACTGCGGGTGATGCCCTTGAGCTCCAGCAGAGGTTGAGTCATGGCTCAATTCCCCGCCACGGCAGGCGAGGCGTCGCCAATCACCACCTTGTCGCCCTCGACCAGGCCGTCGAGGATCTGCACCTTGACGTTGTTGTTGATACCGGTCTTCACCTCACGCACCTGCGCCCTGCCCTTGGCGTCGAGCACCCGCACTGCATAGCCGCCCTCGGCATTGCGCGCGCCCAGCGCCGCCACCGGCATCATCAGCGCAGCCTCGGCGGTGTCGAGCACGATACGCACCTGGGCGGTCATGGCGATGCGCAAGCGGTGGTCGGGGTTGGGCACATCGAACAGCGCGTTATAAAACACCGCCGTATTCTGCTTGGGCGCACCGGCGGTCTGGGTTTCGAGGAAATTCTGCGGTGCCGGTTCAGTGCCACGCAGCTTGGCGTAGTAGCGCTTGTCGGCCTCACCGAGAATAGTGAAATACACCTGCTGGCCGGGGCTGATGTGAATCACATCCGCTTCCGACACCTGGGCCTTGACCGTCATCGTGTCCAGGTCGGCCAGCTTGAGCAGCACCGGCGCCAGCTGGTTGGCGATGACCGTCTGACCTTCCTGGGTAACGATACCCACCACATCGCCGTCAATCGGCGCATTGATACGGGTATAAGCCAGGTTGACCTTGGCCGTGTCGATCTGAATGTGCGCGCTCTTGATCTGCGCATCCAGAGACAACAGATTGGCCTGCTGCACCTGAAAGGTCGACTCGGCGTCCTCGAAATCCTGGCGCGACACCGACTCATCGGCCTGCAAGCCCTTATAGCGCTCATACACCGACCTGGCCTGCTTGACCTGCGCCGCCGTGGCGCGGCGTTGAGCCTGCAGATTCTCCTCATCGACCTGGGCCTTGCGCAGCGTGTTCTGCAGGATCAGCGGATCGATTTCAGCCAGCCACTGGCCTTTCTTGACCTTGTCACCGACCTTGACCTTGAGCGACTTCAACTGACCGGAAACCTGCGCACCCACATCGACCTGCTTGACGCCCTCCAACAAGCCGGTGGCGAGAACGGCGTTTTCAATATCACCGCGCTCGACAGTGGCCGTGAGGTATTGAGGCGCATCGGCAGGCGCCTTGACGGTGTAAATGATCAAGCCGATGGCAACCGCCAGCACGGCGAATATCCCGATTTTGCGTAACTTAGACGTTTGCATAAATGACCATAAAGTTGAGCTTTTTGATTGAGCAAGGAAATCCAAACCCTAACCACGATGCGCAGCGAGTCTCTCCTGATCTTGATCTGGCTTTTGATCTTGATCTCAGGCGCCCCGTCAAACCACGCTGGCCGAACGCAGGCTTGAATCCGTGGGTAA
>NZ_CVTO01000146.1:0-20026 GCF_900004715.1 Pseudomonas sp. 24 E 13 | reverse complement strand
TACTCGGTCTGATCCAGCATCCTGGTCGGCCCAGAGGCCGCCATCGGGGGCAAGCCCCCTCCCACATTTGAACCGAGGTGTATCAGGAACAACCCCCTTCCCACATTGGGTGGCCATCAAGACACCACCTCCCCAACCACAACCCCCTCAACCCACCACCTGGCCAACGCCGACACATTCGGCGCCTTAAGCAAAGTGAAATGATTCCCCCCGCCATACCAAACCTGCAACCCACGCCCCTGCCCGCGCCACCCCTCAATCATCAACCCCTGCTCACGCTGATTACCCGCCGCATCCAGCGCCGGGTCACGCGCCAGCACCAAACGCACCACCCCGTCATACCGCGCCTGCGGCCGATACACCGTACGCAAAGCCGCCGCATAAGTCCGCGCAGGGCCAACCATCGCATCCCCGGCAGACCGCGCCGGCAACAACCCAACCCCAACCATCCCCGCATGCAACGCCTGGCGCTGCGCCACCTCATCACTCGCGGCAAAATCCAGCGGATCGATCCCCAGGGATCTCCCGGCCGCCAACTGCATCGCCTCGATCAACCGCAACAACGCCGCCGTCGACGTATACGGCCGCCCCACCACACCATTACCTCCCGGCGACTCACTGTCGATCACCGTCAACGACGCCACCTCGCGGCCCATCGCCTGCAAGCGCAGCGCCATTTCCAGCGCGACCCAGCCGCCAAACGAATGCCCGACCAGATGCACCGGCCCTGCCGGGCACTCATGAATCAGCGCCGTCAGGTAACACTGCGCCGCCGCTTCCACCTGACTGTGCGGCACCGCTTCACCGTCCAGCCCGCGCGGCTGCAGGCCATACAACGGCCAGTCCCGCCCCAGTGCCTCGCTCAAGCCGACGAAGCCGGTCACGCTGTCGCCCGCACCGGGCACGCAGAACAGCGGTGCATGCCCGGCCTTGCCGCCCTGGATACGCAGCAAGGGCTGATGCATCGCCTCCATCACCGGTAAAGACTCAGCCAACGCTTGGGCCATCGCCGCGCCCAGGCTGCGGATATGCGGAGCCTGCATCATGCTCTGGTGATTGCCGGGCACTTCAATCTGGCGCAGTTGACCGGATGCCAGCGCGTCCTCCCAGCCCAACGACTCACTGCGTCGCGACAGTTCGGTCGGCCGTTCCTGGGCGCTGAACAGATGCACCGGAATCGGCAGCGGGAACAGGCTGTAATGCGCCAGCGCATGCCCATGCCCGACTTCGCGCTCGATGAAACTGATCAAGTCGGCGTCCGCGGCCGCCGCCATTTGCGGGTATAACAAACCTTCATCGCGACAACATTGCAGCAGGCCCGCAAGGTCCAGCTGTTGAGTGTCTGCTTCCAGTTGCGCCAATCTCGCCACTTCATGCGTGCCTCCTTGTACGGTCCAATGGGCCGTGCACTGCAGCAGCAGATGCCGCTTGAGCGCCTGCGGCCCTTCCCAGCGTGCCTTGCCCTGATCGGTCATGCGCGGCACGAAGGTGTCGATCAAGCCAAGGAACGCGACGCTTTCGTCCAGCCCCAACAGTTGCATGGCCACTTCATAGGCCAGCACCCCGCCGAACGACCATCCCGCCACACGGTAGGGCCCGTGCGGCTGGATCTCGCGAATCAGACCGACCATGCGCGCCGCCAAGCCCTCCATGGTGTTCAGGTGAGCCTCGCCCAGCGCCAGGCCCGGCAGACCATAAATCGGGTAGTCACCCGGCAGGTGCTGACCCAGCGCCGGGAAATACACGTCCATGCCGCTGAACTCGTGCACCAGGAACAAGGCCGGCTGGGCACCGCTGCTGCGCACGGTTACCACCGTGGTGCAGCGCGTTGCCTGCTCGTCACGCTCGCGCAACATCGAGGCCACGTTCGCCACGCTGACATGCTCAAAAAGCTCGGCCAGGCTCACCTGCAGACCCGCCTCCTCCATCAGGCCGACCAGGCGAATGGCAAGCAAGGAATGACCGCCCAGTTCGAAGAAACTGTCATCGCGGCCGACCTGCTCAAGCTTGAGTACGTCGGCCCATAGCTGACCCAACCTGTGCTCCAACGCATCGCGAGGCGGTTCGAACACGCGGTCAGCCGGCGCTTGCAGCGCGGGGACCGGCAAGGCCTTGCGGTCGATCTTGCCATTGGCCGTCAGGGGTAACCGGTCCAGTGGCATATAGGCTGACGGCACCATGTAGTCCGGGAGTTGTTCCTGCAGATGGGCACGCAGGCTATCGATGCCAACAGGCTCTGCCGCCCAGGTGAAATAGGCCGCCAGGCGTTTGTCGCCCGGTGCGTCTTCACGGGCCAGCACCACCGCCTCCTGAATGGCCGCGTGGGTCGCCAGGCGTGCTTCAATCTCGCCCAGTTCAATACGAAAACCGCGAATTTTCACTTGGTCGTCGTTGCGCCCCACGCACTCCAGCAAGCCGTCCGCGTTCCAGCGACCCAGGTCGCCGGTGCGGTACATCAGGGCCTCGGGCTTGAAGGGGTCGTGCACAAACTGTTCGGCGCTCAATTGCGCACGATTCAAATACCCCAGGGCCACGCCGTCGCCACCGATACAGATTTCACCGGTCACGCCCAACGGCACCGGCTGCAACTGCGCATCCAGGACATAGACCTGAGTATTGGAAATCGGTCGACCGATCGGCACGCTGTCCGTGTGGTCGGCGAGTGCGCGCACCTCATGGGTGGTCGCGTAAGTGGTGGTTTCCGTCGGCCCGTAGCAATGCACCAGACGCAGTGCCGGTGCGCGCGCCAACAAGCTGCGGAACGCTGCCGGATCAGCGCGCTCGCCGCCGCACAGGAGGATGCGCAACCCCGCCAGCGCATCGGGTATCAGTTGCACGTACTGATTGAACAGCGCCGTGGTGACGAACAGTATCGTCGCCCCCTCCAACGCAGCGCCAAACGCCACCGGATCGAGCAATATGGAATGATCGATGACCTGCACCTGGCCGCCGTTGAGCAGCGGCCCCCACACATCCATCGTGCTGGCGTCAAAGGCCGGGTTGGAGGCGAATGCCACACGATCACCCGCGTTGAAATCCGCATAGCCGTTGTTGATGACCAGCCGGGTGATGCCACGATGAGGCACCACTACGCCCTTCGGCGTGCCGGTGGACCCGGAGGTGTACATGACGTAGGCCACGCTGTCCGACGATTGCGACAGGTCGGGGTTGTGGTCAGGGTGCGCATCCAGGGTCAGCGTATCGAGGTCCAGGCGGTGAGCCGGGTAGTCAACAGCTATATCACTGCGGGTCAGCAGCCGCACCGCGCCGCTGTCCTGCAGCATGAAACCCTGGCGCTCGGCGGGTGCATTGATATCCAGCGGCACGTAGGCGGCGGCGCATTTCAACACGGCCAACTGGCCGACTATCAAGTCCACGCCGCGTGGCAGCAGGATCGCTACGCTGTCCCCGGTGTGCACGCCAAGGCCGAGCAGGTGATGGGCCAAGCGGTTGGCGCGAAGGTTGAGGTCAACGTAGCTCACGCGCTGCTCGCCATGCACCACCGCCAGCGCACCGGGACGGGCCCCGGCCTGGGCCTCGAACAAGCGTTGCACCGTGTGTGCGCGGGGGAATTGGCGGGCGGTGGCGTTGAAGTCCTCAAGCAATTGTCGGCGCTCGTCGGCCGGCAGAATCGACACAGCGCTGATGGCGCTGTCGACAGTGTCCTCCAACGCCGTCACCATCTGCTCAAGCGCCGTGGCCAGGTAACCGCAAAGACGCCGCGCGCCCTGACCCGCTGCGCTCAGACTGAAACTCTCGCCCAGGTCGTCCACACTCATCGACAGGCCGTAGCTGGAGCGCTCCTCGCCCTCGATCAAATAGATGCCCTGCCATGCCTTTGCGGCATCGTCATTTGGCGTGCCGTGTACCTCGGCACTGTGACGATAGTTGAACAGTACGTTGAACAACGACGTGCCTGCAGGCACGCTGCTGCAACGCTGCGCCAGCGCCAGGGGCGCGTGTTCGTGCTGGAGCAACTGCGCCAGGCGCGCATGGGTGTCGCGCAGCGCACCCCGCACCGAGTGTTCACCCAGGTCGACGCGCAGCGGCAATGTATTGATAAAGACACCCATGGCCCGTTCGGCCCCCTCCCCGCCCTGCAGGCGGCCCAGCATCACGGTGCCGAATACGACCGACTCGCGCACGGCCACCTTGCCCATGACCAGGGCCCAGGCCAGGTGCATGACGCTGGCGGCGCTCACGCCGGCCCGACGCGCCTGGGTACGCAGGCGCTGGCTCAGCGCATGATCGAGCAGGCTTTGCACCTGCTCAACCGGGCCCAGCTCGCACAGGCAGGTCGGCTCATCGACTTGGGCGAGCATGTCGCGAAAGAACGCCTCATGCTCTTCGTCGGTGATGCCCAGGCGGGTCTGGGCAACGTAATTGCGATAAGGCACCGGTGCGCTCAGCGTATCGCCTTTGCCGCCCAGGAAGGCCTGCAGGTCATGCTTGAGGATGCCCAGGGTCACGTGGTCCATCACCAAGTGGTGAAACAGCAAGGTGGCCACCACGCGCTGCGGTTCCTCGGTGTAGACCAGGCGCATCACCGGTGCCTGAGCCAGGTCCAGGCGCTGCGGCAACGGCCCTTTCTCAACGTGCAGGGACGCCTCACGCCACACTACTTGCATCGGCTCTTGCAAGCCGTCCCAATGGAACGAGGAACGCAGGATGTCATGACGCCGGATCACCGCCTGCAATGCCTCGGCAAATGCGTGCAAGCGCGCCGTGCTGTCGAAGGCAAAGTGCGCCTGCAGCACATACACGTCGTCCTCCTGCACCGCGCGGTGGTGGTACAGAATTCCCTGCTGCAACGGGGCCAGCGGGTAGATATCCTGCACATTCGCGGCCCCGCCGGGGATGACGGCGACAACACGGTCGATGGCCGGCTGATCCAGGCGCGCCAGCGTCAGCATGGACGGTGTGATGGCGTCGCAATCGGCGGCGATGCCATTGGCGGGTACGGCCACTTCCCGGCTGCCACCCAGGGTCGCCGCCAGGGCCGTCAACGTCGGCTGGCTGAACAGCACGTTCATGTCCGCCGACAATCCGAGCTGGCGCAGGCGCCCCATCAGGCTCACGGCCATCAATGAATGCCCGCCCAGCTCGAAGAAGTTATCCTGCCGCCCTATACGCTCCACCCCCAGCAACTCGGCCCACACGCTGGCCAAGGCGATTTCGGTATCGCCCTGGGGCGCTTCGTAGTCGCGCACGCTCACCGACTCCACGTCCGGCGCCGGCAGCGCCTTGCGATCGAGCTTGCCGTTGGGGCTCAGCGGCAACGCGTCCAGGCGTACAAACACAGCGGGCACCATGAACGCCGGAAGCTGTTGCGCCAAGTGACTGCGCAGCTCATGGATGTCGCACGCGTCGGCGGTGTAGTAAGCGATCAGGCGTTGCTCACGGGCCACCACCACCGCTTCGTTGACCGCGGGATGCTCGGTCAGTCGCGCCTGGATTTCCCCCAGTTCTATCCGCAAGCCATGGATTTTCACCTGGTCGTCATTGCGCCCCAGGTATTGGAGCGTGCCGTCGGGCAGATAACGGCCGAGGTCACCGGTACGGTACAAGCGTCCCTCGGTAAACGGGTCATCAAGGAAGCGCTCGGCCGTCAGTTCAGGACGGTTCAAATAGCCCCGCGCCACTTGCACGCCGCCAATGAACAGCTCGCCCACCACACCCAGGGGCACCGGCTGCATCTGCGTGTCCAGCACGTACATGCGGGTATTGGCGATCGGTTTGCCGATGGGCGTGTTTTCCGGCACGTCGCAAGGCAGGCAGGACCACGCCGTCACGTCCACCGCCGCTTCAGTCGGACCGTACAGGTTATACAGGTTGACGCCCGGCAGTTGCTGCTTGAAGCGCCGCACCAGGCTGCCTGGCAGCGCTTCACCACTGCACATCACGCGTTGCAGGCCCGCTACCTGGCTGACATCGCCATAGGCAAGGAAGACATCGAGCATTGACGGCACAAAGTGCAACGTCGTGATCGCTTCACCTTCGATGACCTCGCACAGGTAAGCGGGGTCCTTGTGACCGCCCGGACGCGCCATCACCAGCCGAGCACCGATGGACAACGGCCAGAAGAATTCCCACACCGATACGTCGAAGCTGAACGGGGTTTTCTGCAGGACTGCGTCGTCGCAGGTCAGTCCGTATTCGTCCTGCATCCACAGCAGGCGGTTGACCACCCCACCGTGATCGTTGATCACCCCCTTGGGCTGCCCGGTGGAGCCTGAGGTGTAGATCACGTAAGCGCTTGCACCGCGTACCGCAGGGTTGTCGTCCGGCTGGTGCTGCCAGCACGGCTGGTCCAATTCAAGCACCGCCACCTCGCCCAACAAACCACGCGTAGCGACCTGGGCAAGCACCACCTGCGGTGCACTGTCTTGCAGCATGTAGGCGATCCGCTCCTGGGGATACGCCGGATCCAGCGGCACGTAGGCCGCGCCGGCCTTGAGCACCGCATACAGGGCGATAACCATGTCCAGGCCACGCTCTGCGCAGATGGCTACGCGGGCATCCGGCTGCACACCGAGCGCCAGCAGATGATGGGCCAATTGGTTGGCGCGGCTATTGAGTTCGGCATAGGTCAATTGCTGCGTGCCGGCCTTGAGCGCAATCGCATCCGGCGTGCGTTCAACCTGCGCTTCGAACAGGCCATGCAGGGTCTGGTCGAGGTTGTAGTCGACTGCCGTAGCGTTGAAATCAAACAGCACCTGCTGACGCTCGCGCGCCCCCAGCAACGGCGTATGCTCCAGCACCGCCTGGTCGTCTTCGACCATCGCCTGCAACAGACCAATCAGGTAGCCGACGTAACGCTGCACCGTCGCCTCATCGAACAAGGCCACCGCGTATTCCAACGTGCCCAGAATGCAGCCGTCGACTTCGCCCAGGCTCAGCGCCAGATCGAACTTGGCAAAGTGGCTGTTCTCGACGATCGCCTCCAGCGTCAGGTCGCCGAGGGCCAGCGCCGGTGCACTGCTGTCCTGCCAGGTCAGCAGCACCTGGAAGATCGGGCTATGTGCCAGGCTGCGCAGCGGTCGGAGGATCTCCACGACTTTTTCGAACGGCAGGTCCTGGTGAGACTGAGCGGCCAGCGTCACCGCCTTGACCCGCGCCAACAGTGCCTCGGTGCTCAGCTCGCCGCAGGTGTCGACGCGCACGGCAAGCGTGTTGACGAACAGGCCAATCAGCCCTTCCACTTCACTGCGGGCCCGGTTGGCTACGGGCGAGCCGATCACCAGGTCGTGCTGACCGGACAACCGTGCAAGCAGCGACGCCCAGGCGCTCATCACTGTCATGTACAGCGTCACCCCGTGCCTCTGGCTCAACGCCTTGAGCCCGGCGGTCAGACGCTCATCCAGGCGCACCTGGACCGTATCGCCGGCATAGCTCTGCTGCGCCGGGCGGGGCCGATCGGTAGGCAGGGACAGCAGCGGCGGCGCGCCGGCCAGGGTTTGCTGCCAGTAGGCGCTTTGGTGGTTGAGGACTTCGCCACTCAGCCAGCGCCGTTGCCACACGGCAAAATCAACGTACTGGATCGGCAGTGGCGGCAACGGGTCGGGCAGGCCATGGCTGAAGGCCTGGTACAGCGCCATCAGTTCCCGGGTGAGCACGCCCATGGACCAGCCATCAGAGACGATGTGGTGCAGGGTCAGCAGCAGCACATGGTGATCGTCGGCCATTGCCACCAGGCGTCCACGTATCAGCGGACCTTGTTCCAGGTCGAACGGTGCCGAGGCTTCGCCGTGGATCAATGCATCCAAAGCCTGCTGAGGATGCGAGTGATGCCGCAGGTTCTGCAATTGCAGCGCCAACACCTCTTCAGGCGGTGCAATCAGTACCCGCGCGTCGTCGCCGTGCTGGGCAAAGCGGCTGCGCAGGGTTTCATGTCGCGCAACAATACGTGCCAAGGCACGTTGCAGCGCCTGCACATGCAATTGCCCGCGCAGTCGCAAGCCGATGGGAATGTTATAGGCGGTATTGGCGCCTTCCATCAGCGCCAGGAACCACAGGCGTTGCTGGGCGAACGACAACGGAGCGTGTTCTTCGCGATTGGCCGGCAGGATATCCGGCAAGGTGCTGCGACCGGACTGGGCCAGCACGGCGGCGACGGCGCTGAGTTCGGCATTGGCGAAAAAATCGCTCAGCAGCAGCTCTATGCCCAGGCGCTGACGCACCTGGGACACCATGCGCATGGCCAGCAGCGAGTGACCGCCCAGCTCGAAAAAGTTGTCGCGCCGGCCTACTTGCGCCACCTGCAACACATCGGCCCAAATCTGCGCGAGCACGCTTTCAAGCTCGCCCTCGGGCGCAATGTACTCACGGATAAACAGGGCCGACAGGTCCGGCTTTGGCAGGGCCTTGCGATCGAGCTTGCCGTTGGCCGTCAGCGGGAGCGCATCGAGCCGCATGTACGCGGCCGGGACCATGTAGCCCGGCAGACGCGCGACCAGGTGCGCACGGATATCAGCGCCAGCCAAGGAACCCGTCGACGGATGCGCGGTGAAATACGCCACCAGCCGCTCGTCACAGACCAGCACCACGACATCCTGGATACCCGGCAACTGGTTGAGTTGGGTTTCGATTTCGCCCAGTTCGATGCGCACACCACGGATTTTCACCTGATCGTCGTTGCGGCCCAGGTACTCCAGGGTGCCGTCGGGCAACCAACGCGCCAAGTCACCGGTGCGGTACATGCGCCCCGCATTGAACGGGTCATGCAGGAAGCGTTCGGCGCTCAGTTCCGAGCGGTTCAGGTAACCGCGAGCCACGCCTTGGCCGCCGACATACATTTCTCCGGCCACCCCCAGCGGCACCGGACGCTGCTGTTCGTCGAGCAGGTAGACCGTGGCATTGGCGACAGGCTTGCCGATATGCAGCTGCTGGCCGACCTCGATCTGGCCTGAGGTGGCGACCACTGTGGCTTCGGTGGGCCCGTAGTTATTGACCAATGCGTAACGCAGCGGGCGCGTGAACTGGCGCAAACGGTCGCCACCGATCAGCAAGGTGCGCAGCGTCGGATGTTCGATCTGCTGGCTGAAGGCGTACTCGGCGACCGGCGTCGGCAGGAAGCACACGTCCAGCGGTTGCGCGCACCACCAGGCGAGCAGCGCGTCGACATCCTCGACGCCGTCATGGGCCGGCGGCACGTGCAGGGTCGCGCCGACACACAGCGCCGGCCAGACCTCCCAGGCCATCGCATCGAACCCGAAGCCGGCGACACTGGCCGTATGGTCCCCGGCATGCAGATCAAAAGCACGACAGTGCCAGTCCACCAGGTTCACCACACTGTGGTGCTCCACCATCACACCTTTGGGCAAGCCGGTGGAGCCGGAGGTGTAAATCACATAGGCCAGATTGGACGGGCCGGCAGCGACTTCGGGATGATGTGGCGTGGGGGTACGCCAGCCATCGCCATCCAGCTCGATTACCGGCACGTCGAGGGCCGGCAACCTTGGCAGCAGCGCGCGCTGGCTCAGCACTGCCACGGGGGCGCAATCGCAGAGCAGATAGGCCAGGCGCTCGGCGGGATGCGCTGGATCGACCGGTACATAACACGCGCCGGACTTGAGGATCCCCAGCAACCCGACCAGGGTGTCGAGGCCGCGACGGGCGACGATGGCCACGCGGTCGTCGGGCTTGATGCCCAGGCCGCGCAGGTGATTTGCCAGATGGCTGGCGTGCCTGTCGAGTTCGGCATAGGTCAGGTGGTGCTCGCCGGCCTTGGCCGCAATGGCATTGGGCGTGCGCTCGGCCTGAGCGGCGACGAGCCCGTGCACGGTCTGCTCGACGTTGTTGGGCATCGATGTCGCATTGAAGTCCACCAGCACCCGCTGGCGCTCAGGTTCCTCCATCAGCGGCACATGGGCCAGCACCGCACGGTCGTCGGCGACCATGGCCTGCAACAGGCGGGTGAAATAGCCGACGTAGCGCTGCACCGTCGCCTCATCGAACAGCGCGACAGCGTATTGCAGCGCACCACGGATCCTGCCTTGGTCTTCACCCAGGTCCAGGGTCAGCTCAAACTTGGCAAACAGGCTCTCTTGAGCAACGCCTTCAATCACCAGATCGCCCAACGTCAGGGTGGGCGCGCTGGCGTCCTGCCAGGCCAGCAGTGTCTGAAACAGCGGCGTGTGGGCCAGGCTGCGCACCGGCTGGGTAATCTCCACCACCTGTTCGAACGGCAGATCCTGATGGGACTGGGCCGCCAGCGACACCGCCTTGACCCGCGCCAGCAGCACTTCGGTGCTCGGTTCACCCGAGGTATCGATGCGCAGGGCCAGGGTATTGACGAACAGGCCGATCAGCCCTTCCACTTCACTGCGCGTCCGGTTTGCCACCGGCGAGCCAATCACCAGGTCATGCTGGCCGGACAACCGTGCCAGCAGCGCTGCCCAGGCGCTCAACAGGGTCATGTAAAGCGTGACGCCATGGCGTTGACTCAACGCTTTCAGCGCGGCTGTCAGGCGCTCGTCCACATGCACTTCGACGCTGCTGCCGGCATAGTCTTGCTGCGCCGGACGTGGACGATCAGTGGGCAGCGTGAGCAAGGCCGGCGCATCCGCCAGCACGTGCTGCCAGTAATCGCTCTGGCGGTGCAGCACTTCACCGCTGAGCCACAAACGTTGCCAAATGGCGAAATCACCGTACTGGATGGTCAACGGCGGCAGCGGGTCGGGCTGGCCGTGGATGAACGCCTGGTACAGCGCCATCAGTTCGCGGGTCAGCACGCCCATGGACCAGCCGTCGGAGACAATGTGGTGCAAGGTCAGCAGCAGCACATGATGATCGTCGGCCATCATCACCAGGTGCCCACGCAGCAGCGGGCCGCGCTCCAGGTCAAATGTAGCCGAGGCCTCGTGGCGGATCAGCGCTTCAAGGGCCTGTTGCGGCTCGGGATGACCGCGCAGGTCCAGCGACTGCAGCGGCATGGCATCGTCGGCGGGCACGGTCAGCACCTGGGTGTCATCGCCCACCTGGACAAAACGGCTGCGCAGGGTGTGATGGCGCCTGACGATGCAGGCCAACGCCTCTTGCAGCGCCTGCACATGCAATTGCCCACGCAGGGCCAGGCCTATGGGGATGTTGTAGGCACTGTTGCCGCCGTCCATGTTGGCCAGAAACCACAGGCGCTGCTGGGCGAACGACAGCGGCACATCCTCGCCACGATTGGCCGGCAGAATATCCGGCAAGGTGCTGCGACCCGCCTGGGCCAGCACGTGAGCAACCGCCGCCAGTTCGGCGTTGGCGAACAAGTCGCCCAGCACCAGCTCCACTCCCAGGCGCTGGCGCACCTGGGACACCATGCGCATGGCCAGCAGCGAATGCCCGCCCAGCTCGAAGAAGTGATCGCGCCGCCCAACCCGCTCCACTTGCAACACGTCGGCCCAGATCTGCGCCAATACGCTTTCGATCTCGCCCAGCGGTGCCTCGTATTCACGGCTGAATACCGCAGCCATATCCGGCGCCGGCAGCGCCTGGCGGTCGAGCTTGCCGTTGGCGGTCAGGGGCAGCGTGTCGAGCTTCATGAACGCCACCGGCACCATGTAGTCCGGCAGATGGGCCACCAGGTGCGCGCGGATATCAGCGACGGCCAGCGCATCCAGTTGCGGGCTTTCGGTGAAATACGCCACCAGCCGCTCTTCACGCACCAGCACCACCGCCTCCAGGATGCCCGGCAGTTGGTTGAGCCGGGTTTCGATTTCGCCCAGTTCGATGCGCATGCCACGGATTTTCACCTGGTCATCGTTGCGCCCCAAATACTCCAGGTTACCGTCGGGCAGCCAGCGCGCCAGGTCGCCGGTGCGGTACATGCGCCCGCTGCTGAACGGGTCGCGCAGGAAGCGCTCAGCGGTCAGCTCCGGGCGATTGAGGTAGCCGCGCGCCACGCCCTTACCGCCCACGTACAGTTCACCCGCCACGCCCAACGGCACCGGGCGTAGCTGTTCGTCCAGCAGGTAGACCCTGGCATTGGCGATGGGCTTGCCGATATGCAACGGCTGGCCCGCCTCGATCTTGCCGGCGGTGGCGACCACCGTGGCTTCGGTGGGGCCATAGTTGTTGATCAGCTCGAAGCGCTGCGCCCGCCCGAAATGGCGCAGGCGATCGCCGCCGATCAGCAGCGTGCGCAGGGTCGGGTGCTCGATGTTCTGGCTGAAGGCGTACTCGGCCACCGGTGTCGGCAGGAAGCACACGTCCAGCGGTTGCGCGCACCACCAGGCGAGCAGCGCGTCGATGTCTTCAGCGCCGTCGTGGGCCGGCGGCAGGTGCAGGGTGGCGCCCGCGCACAGCGCCGGCCACACTTCCCAGGCCATCGCATCAAAGCCGAAACCGGCCACGCTGGCGGTATGCCGCCCGGCGCGCAGGTCGAAGGCGCTGCAATGCCAGTCCACCAGGTTGGCCACGGTGTGATGCTCCACCATCACCCCTTTGGGCAGGCCGGTGGAGCCGGAGGTGTAGATCACATAGGCCAGGTTCGACGCCGTCATGGCCACCTCGGGATTGCTCGCCGCGTGGTGGTGCCAGGTGTAGCGGTCCAGGTTGATCACCGGCACCTCCAGCTCCGGCAGGCGCTCGAGCAACGCGTGCTGGGTCAGCACGGCCACCGGGGCGCTGTCGCTGAGCAGGTAGTTCAGGCGCTCGGCCGGGTGGGATGGGTCCACCGGCACGTAGCAGGCGCCGGCCTTGAGAATCGCCAGCAACCCGGCCAGGGTGTCCAGGCCACGGCGTGCGACGATGGCCACGCGGTCATCGGGCTTGACCCCCAGCGCCAGCAGGTGATGGGCCAGCAGGTTGGCTTGCTGATTGAGTTCGGCGTAGCTCAGCGTGCGGTCCAGGCACACTGCCGCGATGGCATCCGGGGTCAGCGCGGCCTGGGCTTCGATGCGCGCGTGCAAGGTGCTGCCCTGAGGGAACACCGCCTGGGTTGCGTTGAACTGCTCGAGCAACAGGCGCTGCTCGGCCAGCGGCACCACCGGCAACTGGTTGAGCGCGGTGTGCGGCGCCTGCTCCAGGGCGCTTACCAGGTTTTCCAGTGCGGTTTGCAGGTAGGCGCAGACGCGGTGCGGGTCGACCTGGGTGCAGGCGAGCAAACGCAAGATGAAGCTATCGCCCAGGTCATCCACGCTCAGCGTCAGCGGGTAGTTGGTACGCTCCTGCGAGCTCAACATTTCGATGCCGTTCCATGCCGCCACCGCCTCGGCCTGATTGCCGGAACCACTGTGCCGGTAATTGAGCAACGCACTGAACAGTGGCGTGGGCGCAGTCACTCCACTGCAGCGCTGCGCCAAGGCCAAAGGGGCATGCTCATGGCGCAGCAACGTCGTCAGCCGTGCATGGGTGTCCCTGATGCCGGTGCGCACATCCGCATGACCGACGTCCACACGAAACGGCAACGTATTGATGAAAATCCCCAGCGCTCTGTCGGTCTGCTGACCGCCCTGCATGCGCCCCATCAACACCGTACCGAACACCACGCTTTGCTTGCCTGCCAACACACTCAGCACTTGGGCCCAGGCCATATGGAACACGCTCGCCGCGCTTACGCCCAGATGGCGTGCCTGCTCGCGTACACGTTGATTGAGCGCTGCCGACAGCGGCAGGTCCGCTTCGACGATATCGCGGCCGTCGCCCTGCACATCCTGCAGACCGAAAGGCAAGGTCGGCTCGCAGATATCGCTGAGCATCTGACGGAAAAACGCCTCGTGCTCCTGCTCGCTGACGCCCAGTCGCGCCTGCGCCACGTAATTGCGAAACGGGATGGGCTGGCCCAATTGTTCGCCACGGCCTTGCAACAGCGCCTGCAGTTCATGGCGCACCACGTCCAGCGCGCTGTGGTCCAGGGCCATATGATGAAACAGCAGCATTGCCACCACGCGCTGGCCGGGTTCGTCCCAGGTGCGCACCAGGCGCAGCAGAGGCGCCTGGGTCACGTCCAGGCGGTAATGGCGAACATCGAACAGCTGGCGCAACTGCTCTGCGATATCGCCCTCAGCCGGGTCCAGCTCAAGGGCTTGCACCGGTAGCCGGGCCTGGCGCCAGACCACTTGCGAGGGCTGTTCGAGGCTTTCCCAAACCACGCCGGTACGCAGGATATCGTGCCGATCCACGACGCTCTGCAAGGCGTTGGCAAACTGCTCGAAGCGCGCCAGGCTGTCGAAGGCGAACTGCGACTGCATGATGTACGGGTCACCCTGCTCCGTGCTCGCGTGGTGGTACAGAATGCCTTCCTGCAACGGCGCCAGTGGGTAGATGTCCTGGATATTCGCCACCCCGCCCTCGACGGTGGCGACGATCCGCTCGATCTCGTCCTGGCTGAGGGTGGACAGGGTCAACATGGCCGGGGTGATGCGCTCGGCGCCCGGGGCGATGCCGTTGGCCGGTACTTGCACCTCACCGGCTTTGCCGGCCGAGTATTCACCCGCCTTGATCCGTTCGATCAGGGCCGGCTTGTGTTCGCGCAACGCAGCGAGGATCGCCGGGTCGCTCAAGGCTTGCTTGTTGCCTTGTACGGACAGTTGCTCGCCTTTGAGCGCCAGTTGCACATCCTTCGTTTTCAGGGTTGCCAGCAATTGTTGGATGTTCACAGGACGATCTCCATTCGTTCGGTCATTGCGGCGTAGCCGGCCAGGGTCGGTTGCTCGAACAGCCCTCGCACATCGGCTTCCATGCCTTCCTGGCGCAAGCGCCCGATCAAGCTCACGGCGAGCAGCGAATGCCCGCCCAGTTCAAAGAAATTGTCATGGCGCCCTACTCGCTCCACCTTCAGCAGCTCGGCCCAGAGTCGGGCCAGCAGTATTTCGCAGTCGCCTTCGGGCGCTTCGTACTCACGCACACTCAACGACGCCGTGCCCGGGGCCGGCAGCGCCTTGCGGTCGAGCTTGCCATTGGGGCTCAGGGGCAGCGCGTCGAGGTGCATGAACAACGCGGGCACCATGAAGTCCGGCAAGTGCTGCAAGAGCTGGCTGCGTAGGGCGTCGATGGCGGTGGCCGCGCCGGTGTAGTAGGCGACCAGGCGATCTTCGCAGGCCACGACCACGGCATCTTTCACCGCTGGATGCTCGATCAGTCGCGCCTGGATTTCCCCCAGTTCGATGCGCAGGCCGCGAATTTTCACCTGGTCATCGTTGCGGCCCAGGTACTCGAGATTGCCGTCCGGCAGGTAGCGGCCAAGGTCACCCGTGCGGTACATCCGGCCCGCGCTGAACGGGTCCTCAAGGAAGCGTTCGGCGGTCAGCTGCGCCCGGTTGAGATACCCCCGCGCCACCTGCACGCCACCGATGAACAGCTCACCGACCACCCCCAGCGGCACCGGCTGCAATTGTGCGTCCAGCACGTACATGCGTGTGTTGGCAATCGGCTTGCCGATCGGCGTGTTGTCCGGCACGTCGCTGCGTGCGCAGTTCCATGCGGTCACATCCACTGCGGCTTCGGTCGGGCCATACAGGTTGTACAACCCGATGCCCGGCAGTTGCTGCTTGAAGCGTCGCACCAGGCTGCCCGGCAGCGCTTCACCGCTGCAGATCACGCGCACCAGCCCGGCGGCCTGGCTGACATCGCCGTGGGCCAGGAATACGTCGAGCATCGACGGCACAAAGTGCAGCGTGGTGATGCGCTGCGCCTCAATCACTTCACACAGATACGCCGGGTCCTTGTGGCCGCCCGGACGTGCCATGACCAGGCGGGCGCCGGTCATCAGCGGCCAGAAGAACTCCCACACCGACACGTCGAAGCTGAAGGGCGTTTTTTGCAACACCGCATCCTGCGCGTTGAGGCCATACGCATCCTGCATCCACAGCAGGCGGTTGACCACCCCGGCATGTTCATTAATGACCCCCTTGGGTTGGCCGGTGGAGCCGGAGGTATAGATCACATAAGCCTGATGCCGGGCGGTAAGCTCCGGCACGCTGGGATTGGTGCTCGGCTGGTGCTGCCAGGTGTCGCAGTCCAGATCAAGGGTGGGTATATCACCGAGCAAGGCGCGGGTTGCGCCGTGGGCCAGCACCACCACCGGTGCGCTGTCGTGCAGCATGTAGGCGAGGCGCTCGTGGGGATAGGCCGGGTCAAGCGGGACATAACCGCCGCCGGCCTTGAGGATGGCGAACAAGCCGATGACCATGTCCAGGCCACGCTCCAGGCACACCCCAACCCGCGACTCGGGCCGTACGCCCAGTTCACGCAGGTGATGGGCCAGACGGTTGGCCCGCTCGTTGAGTTGCCGATAGCTCAGGCGTTGATCGCCCGCTTTCACGGCCTCGGCATCCGGCGTGCGTAAGACCTGCGCCTCGAACAAGCCGTGCAAGGTCTGGTCAAGGTTGTAATCGACTGCGGTCGCGTTGAAGCCGTGCAACAGTGTCTCGCGCTCCTGCTGCCCCAGGATCGACACGCGGCTGATCGGCAGGTGCGGCGCCTGTTCCAGCGCCTCGACCAGCCCAAGCAACGCCGTCTGCATATAACCGCAGACGCGTTGCGCTCCAATGTGCGCGGGGGTCATGACGGTCAGGCGGAAACCCTCGCGCTGGTCATCGACGTTCAAGGTCAAGGGGTAATTGGTGCGTTCTTCACTGGCCAGGGTGTGAATCCCTTGCCATGCCTGCGACACCGTCGCCTCCTGGCTGGCGCTGTGGCGGTAATTGAGCACTGCACTGAACAACGGCAGCGGCGCGGCGACGCCACTGCAACGCTGGGCCAGAGCCAGGGAGGCATGTTCATGGCCGAGCAGTGCCGTCAGGCGCTCATGGGTGCGCTTGACGGCCGCGCGTACACCGGTCTCATCAATATCCACGCGCAATGGCAAGGTGTTGATGAACATCCCCAGTGCACGGTCGCTGCCTTTGCCCCCCTGCATACGGCCGAGCAGTACCGTGCCGAAGACCACGCGGTGCTGGCTGCTGGTGCTGGCCAGCACCCGGGCCCACGCCAGATGAAACAGACTGGCGGCGCTGACACCCGAGAGGCGAGCCTGCGCCCTCAGACGCTGGCTGAAGGCCGGGGCCAGGCTCTGCTGCACCTCTTCGATTGCACTGCCGTCACCTTGGACGTCCTGCAAGCCGAACGGGAGCGTCGGCTCGTCGATGTCTCCCAGCATCTGGCCAAAGAACGCTTCATGTTCGTGCTCTTCGACGCCCAGGCGCGCCTGAGCCACATAGTTGCGGTAAGGAATGGCTGCTTCAGCGATCCGGGGCTGCCCGAGCAAACTGGCTTGCATCTCCTGACGTACGCTGTCGAGTGCCGTGTGATCAAGGGCAATATGGTGGAACAGCAAAATCGCAACGACCCGCTGCTGACCGGGGTCCTCGGCATACACCAGGCGGATCAGCGGGGCCTGGGACATCGGCAGCCGGTAATGGCGCGGGTCGAAACGCTGGTGCAACTGCTCGATGACGTTGCCTTGCAGCGATACGCATTGCACGGCCAGTTCAGCCTTGCGCCACACCACTTGCAGCGGTTGCACCAGGCCCTCCCAGACCACTGCGGTGCGCAGGATATCGTGGCGATCGATCACCTGCTGCAGCGCCTGGGCAAAGGCGTCCAGGCGCTCAAGGCTGTCAAACGCCAGGTGCGATTGCAGCAGGTACGGGTCGCCCCGCTCGGCGCTGATGTGATGGTAGAAAATGCCTTCCTGCAACGGCGCCAGCGGATAGATATCCTGCACATTGGCGGCGCCGCCGGGCACTTGGTCGATCACCTGATCCAGCGTCGATTGCTCCAGCGTCACCAGCGACAGCATGTCCGCCGTGATGCGTTGGCAGCCGTCGGGAATACGGTTGGCCGGCACCTGCACTTCGCGACCACTGCCCACGGCGGCGGCCAGCGCGGCCAGGGTCGGCTGGCTGAACAGCACGCGCACATCGGCGCTCAGGCCGACCTGGCGCATGCGCTCGATCAGGCTGACGGCCAGCAATGAATGCCCGCCCAGTTCGAAGAAGTGGTCATGGCGCCCCACCTGCTCCACCTGCAGCACGTCGGCCCAGATCCGCGCCAGGCGGGTTTCCACTTCGCCCTGGGGCGCTTCGTAGTCACGGGTCAGCAGCGCGGCTTGATCGGGGGCCGGCAAAGCCTTGCGGTCCAGCTTGCCGTTGGCGGTCAGGGGTAAGGCCGCAAGTTTCACGTAGGCCACCGGCACCAGGGCCTCGGGCAGTTGCGCCTGCAGTTGCGCGCGCAGCGTGTCGATCGACAGCGCCTGGCGTTCGGTGAACCAGGCGATCAAGCGGCCTTCGCGCACCAGCACTACCGCTTCCGCGACGCCGTCGAGCGCGGCCAGGCGGCTTTCGATTTCGCCCAGTTCAACCCGCACGCCGCGTAGTTTGACCTGGTCATCGTTGCGCCCCAGGTATTCCAGGTTGCCATCGGGCAGCCAGCGCACCAGGTCGCCGGTGCGGTACATGCGCCCGGGGTTGAACGGGTCTTGCAGGAAGCGCTCGGCGGTCAGGTCCGGGCGATTCAGGTAACCGCGCGCCACGCCGCGGCCCCCCACATACAGCTCACCGGCCACGCCCACCGGCACCGGACGCAGGTGCGCATCCAGCACGTAGCTGGTGGCATTGGCGACAGGCCGGCCGATATGCAAAGGCTGCCCGACACGCACACGCCCGGAGGTGGCGACCACCGTGGCTTCGGTGGGGCCGTAGTTATTGATCAGGGCAAACCGTCGTTCCTGGCTGAACTGGCGCAGGCGGTCGCCACCGATCAGCAGCATGCGCAAGGTCGGGTGTTGCAGGTTCAGGCTGAAGGCGTACTCGGCCACCGGGGTGGGCAGAAAGCTCACGTCCAGCGGCTGCGCCAGCCACCAGGCCAACAGTTCGTCGATGTTTTCATTGCCCACCTCGGCGGGCGGCAGGTGCAGGGTCGCGCCCACGCACAGCGCCGGCCAGACTTCCCAGGCCAGCGCATCGAAACCGAAACCGGCGACGCTGCTGGTATGGCTGGCAGCCCGCAGGCCAAAGGCCTCGCAGTGCCAATGCACGAGGTTTTCCACGTGGTGATGCTCCACCATCACGCCCTTGGGCTGGCCGGTGGAACCGGAGGTGTAGATGACGTAGGCCAGGTGCGCCGGGGTCAGTGCGCCCAGTTGCGGATTGCTCACAGGGTATTGCTGCAAGCCGGGGTCGTGCAGGTCGACACTGGCGACGCCGCCGAGCAGGTCGCGGGTGCAGGCTTGCGAGAGTACCGCCACCGGTGCGCTGTCCTGCAACAGGTAGGCGATCCGCTCCGCCGGGTACGCCGGGTCGATCGGCACATAGCCCGCGCCGGCCTTGAGAATGCCGAGCAGGCCCACCAGCATCTGCGGGCCGCGACGACAGCAGATCGCCACGCGGTCATCCGGCTGCACGCCAAGCCCGAGCAGGTGATGGGCCAGTTGGTTGGCGCGTTGATTGAGCTGCTGATAGGTCAGCGCCACACCGTCCTGCATCACCGCAACAGCCTCGGGCTGACGCTCGGCCTGGACTTCAAAGGCGCCGTGCAGGGTGTGCCCGCGCGGGAAGTCATGGGCGGTGGCGTTGAATTCGCGCAGCAGCGTGTCGCGTTCCGCCGTCGGCAGAATCGGCAGGTGGTGCAAGCGGGTGTCCGGTGCGTTTTCCAGGGCGTCGACCAGCTGCGCCACGGCGTTGTGCATGTAGTCGCACAGGCGCTGGGCGCCGATCTGCGGCAACGCCAGCACGGCCAGGGCAAAGCCTTCGCCCAGGTCATCCACACTCAGGGTCAGCGGATAGTTGCTGCGCTCTTCGCCGCCGAGCAGTTGTACGCCCTCCCAGATCCCCTGACCGTCGCGGGCCATTTCACCGGGGCTGCTGTGGCGGTAATTGAGCAAGGCGCTGAACAGCGGCGTGGCCGTCGCCACCCCACTGCAACGCTGGGCCAGGGCCAGGGAGGCATGTTCATGCCCGAGCAAGGCGCTCAAGCGTGCATGGGTGGCCTTGACCGCGTCGGCGGCAGCGGCCGCCACATCGACCCGCAGCGGCAAGGTGTTGATGAACATGCCCAGCGCACGATCCGCACCATCGCCGGCCTGCATGCGGCCCAT
>NZ_CVTO01000023.1:0-3049 GCF_900004715.1 Pseudomonas sp. 24 E 13 | reverse complement strand
GCCAGCGCGCTCAACGGCAGCGCCAGCCACAGTCCCGCCATCGAGTACTTCATTTCAGCGCAACTTCTTGATGCGTTCGCTCGGGCTGATCACGTCGGTCAGGCGAATGCCGAACTTCTCGTTGACCACCACCACCTCGCCATGGGCGATCAGCGTGCCGTTGACCAGCACGTCCAGCGGTTCGCCGGCCAGGCGGTCCAGCTCGATCACCGAGCCCTGGTTGAGCTGCAGCAGGTTGCGGATGTTGATTTCGGTGCTGCCCACTTCCATGGAAATCGACACTGGAATGTCCAGGATCACATCCAGGTTGGGGCCGTCGAGGGTCACCGGGTCGTTGTTTTTCGGCACGCTGCCGAATTCTTCCATCGGCAGGCGCTTGCCGGCCGGCGCGGACGCGGCGTCGGCGGCCAGCAGCGCGTCGATGTCGTCCTGGCCGACATCGCCGGTTTCTTCCAGGGCCGCAGCCCACTCGTCAGCCAGGGCCTGGTCTTCGGCGGAAGTGTTTTCGTGTTCGGTAGCCATTACATGTCCTCGGCGTAGCAAAAATGAATGTTGATCAGCGGCGGTTGATCGGTTCGATCACTTGCAACGCCAGGTTGCCTTTGTGAGAGCCGAGCTTGACCTTGAACGACGGCACACCGTTGGCGCGCATGATCAGTTCTTCCGGCAATTCGACGGGGATCACGTCTCCCGGCTGCATGTGCAGAATGTCGCGCAGGCGTAGCTGGCGACGGGCCACAGTGGCGCTCAGGGGCACGTCGACGTCCAGCAGGTCTTCGCGCAGGGCCTTGACCCAGCGCTCGTCCTGGTCGTCGAGGTCGGACTGGAAACCGGCGTCGAGCATTTCGCGCACCGGCTCGATCATCGAGTACGGCATGGTCACGTGCAGATCGCCGCCGCCGCCATCGAGTTCGATGTGGAAGGTGGACACCACAATGGCTTCGCTCGGCCCGACGATGTTGGCCATGGCCGGGTTCACTTCCGAGTTGATGTACTCGAAATTGACTTCCATGACCGCCTGCCACGCTTCCTTCAAGTCGATGAAAGCCTGCTCCAGCACCATGCGCACCACGCGCAGTTCGGTGGGCGTGAACTCACGGCCTTCGATCTTGGCGTGACGGCCGTCGCCGCCGAAGAAGTTGTCCACCAGCTTGAACACCAGCTTGGCGTCAAGGATAAACAGCGCGGTGCCGCGCAACGGCTTGATCTTGACCAGGTTGAGGCTGGTGGGCACGTACAGCGAGTGCACGTATTCACCAAACTTCATCACCTGCACGCCACCCACGGCGACGTCCGCCGAGCGGCGCAGCATGTTGAACATGCTGATGCGGGTGTAACGGGCGAAACGTTCGTTGATCATTTCCAGGGTCGGCATGCGTCCACGGACGATGCGATCCTGGCTGGTCAGGTCATAACTTTTGACACTGCCGGGCTCGGCAGCCATTTCGGTCTGCACCAGACCATCGTCCACGCCATGCAACAGCGCGTCGATTTCATCCTGGGACAGCAGGTCTTGCACGGCCATGTCGTGATCCTACTGCAATACGAAGTTAGTGAAGAGCGCCTGCTCTATCACGACTTTGCCGAGCTCTTTCTGGGCCACTTCCTGCACGCTGGCAGTGACCTTCTGGCGCAGCATTTCCTGGCCCACCGGGGTGGCCAGGCTGTCGAAGCTCTGGCCCGAGAACAGCATCACCAGGTTGTTGCGGATCACCGGCATGTGCACTTTGAGCGCGTCCAGGTCCGCCTGGTTGCGCGCCAGCAAGGTGATGCTCACCTGCAAGTAGCGTTGGCGACCGTTCTGATTGTAGTTGGCGACAAAGGCCGGCAGCATCGGTTCGAAGATTGCCGGTTGCTTGACGTTAGTGGCGGTGTCGGCGGCAGGGGCAGGTTTGCTTGCGTTGCTGTGCATGATGTACCAGGTGCCGCCAATCGAGGCGCCAATGGCCAGGAGCAGGCCCAGCACAATCAGCAGGATCAGCTTGAGCTTGCCTTTGCCTTTGCCTGCCGGGGGAGTTGCTGCGTCGTCGCTGTTCGCCATGCCAATAATCCGTCACTATTCGGGAATTCATAGATATACGGATAGGCAAGAGCAAGTGTTATGCCAGAGTTGTCTGGCGCCAGGGCAACACAAATCAAATGTGGGAGGGGGCTTACCGCCGATAGCAGTGTGTCAGTCAACAAATCTGTCGCTGATACACCGCTATCGGGGGCAAGCCCCCTCCCACACTTGGATCTCTATTTGACTTGGGTCAGGCGTAGTAGTCGACGGCGCTGGAGCCGATCACGGTGGAGGTCACGGGCTTGACCGCTTCAGCCACGTCAACGTGACTGCCGGTGTCAGCGCTATCACCTCGCCGGCCGCCACTGCTCACACCCCGCGCCTGGTTTTGCTGTTGCTGCTGCTCCTGCCCCCGGGACTGGTCGGACACGTTCACATCCACCTGCCCCATGCCCTGCTGGGCGAACATCTCGCGCAAGCGGCCGGACTGGCTTTCCAGCGCTTCACGCACCACGGCATGGCCACTCATGAAACTGACCTGGGCCTGCTGGTCGGGCGTCATGCTGACCTTGATATCCAGGCGCCCCAGTTCGGCCGGCTGCAATTGGATTTCGGCCGACTTGAGGCTCGCGCTGGAGAGGTACATCACGCGGTTGACCACTTCTTCGGTCCAGCCGCTCTGGTGCATGGCCAGCGGGGCGTTGATCACCGGTGGCAAGGCGTTGGCGGTTTTCGGCGTGGCGGCCTGGGTCAGCGCGGCCAGGCGGTTGGCGAAGTCATCCACGCGGGTGTCGCTGTCGGCACGCTTGAGGTCCTTGAGGCCGTCATCGATCAGTGCGCCAAAGGCCTTGTCGCCGCCGTTATGGGTGCTGTCCTTGGTGGCTTGTTGATCGACCATCGTGGCCAGGCCGGCGGCAAAATTCTGCGCGGCGGTCGGTTGATCCTGGACCGTGGCTGGCGCGGCTTTCTGGGTTGCCTGGCTGCCGGCCGACACATGACCGCCCTGCTCCATTGCCAGGCGCACGGCAGGCATCGCGTCCAGCGGGT
>NZ_CVTO01000097.1:3371-13368 GCF_900004715.1 Pseudomonas sp. 24 E 13 | reverse complement strand
GTGGCGGTGGACTACCAGGTTCATCGCGCCAAAGGCCATGAACCCTTCGTGTGGGTGACCGAGCAGAACGTCGTTTCCTACGCCTACGACGATGCTGGACGACTGGTGTCGGCGACCAATGCCGTCGGTGAACGCGAGGTTTATCGGTACGACGAACAGCACGTCATTCTTGAGCGGCAGTTGGCCGGTGGGGCGGGTTTCTTTTGGGCGTGGGAAAGGTCTGGTAAAGCCGCGCGCTGTGTCCGGCACTGGGCCAGTTTTTCGCAGATGGACACGCGCTATGTATGGAGCGATGACGGCAGCGTCAACGTGCACAACGCCGATGGCAGCCAGGAAGTGTACGTGCATGACGACCGGGCGCGACTGGTACAGCGCATCGATCCCGACGGTGCCCGGCATTTCAAATCCTACGACGACAAGGGCCGACTGACCGTCGAGCAGGACCCGCTGGGCGCGGTGACGGCGTATCAGTACGACGAAGCCGGACGCTTGGTCGCGCTGTTTCCGGGAGAGGATGAGCCGACGTCCTACGAGCATGACAATGGTTTCGTACGGGTCGTGCGGCGTGGTGAGGCAGTTTGGAAATACGAGCGTAATGAGCGAGGCGATGTCATCCGCAGGATTGATCCGGAGGGCAACGCGACCGACTACAGCTACGACAAGCAAGGGCAACTGACCGGGGTCTGGTATCCCGACCACAGTTGTCATCGGCTGGTGTGGAATGAGCGTGGGCAGCTTGTTGAAGAACAGCTGCCCAACGGTGGCATCAAGCGCTATCGATATGACGACCTGGGGCGGCAGGTTGCGCGGGAGGATGAATACGGCGCGCTGACTCAGTATCAATGGGACGCGGTAGGACGCTTGACTCGCTGGGTACTGCCGGACGGCGCTACGCGGGAATTCAGCTACAACCCCTACGGAAAAATCATCGCCGAACGCGATGAACTCGGCCACGTCACCCGCTACGAATACGCCGACGGACTGCACCTGATCAGCCGCCGCATCAACGCCGATGGTACCCAGGTCAAGTATCGCTACGACAATGCCCGCCTTTTGCTGACTGAAATCGAAAACGAAGTTGGCGAAACCCATCAACTGGACTACCACCCCAACGGCCTGATCCGACAGGAAACCGGCTTCGACGGCCAACGCACCGCCTACGCCTACGACCTCAACGGCAACCTGCTGGAAAAGACCGAACACGGCGACGACGGTAGTCAGCTTGTTACCCAATACGAGCGCGACCATGCCGGTCGTCTTGTAAGAAAAACCCTCCCCGATGGCAATACGGTCGACTACACCTACGACCGCCAAGGCAACCTCCTCAGCGTCGAAGACGGCCACTGGGCGCTGGCCTACGAGTACGACAAACAAAACCGCCTCACTGCTGAGCACCAGGGCTGGGGCACCTTGCGCTATGGCTACGATGCCTGCGGGCAACTTCAACATTTACGCCTGCCGGATAATAACCGTCTGACCTTCAACCACGACAA
The DNA here is from genome assembly GCF_900004715.1 of Pseudomonas sp. 24 E 13. NCBI lineage: Bacteria > Pseudomonadati > Pseudomonadota > Gammaproteobacteria > Pseudomonadales > Pseudomonadaceae > Pseudomonas > Pseudomonas sp. 24 E 13. Next base: position 11,875 of record NZ_CVTO01000097.1, on the reverse strand, counting down.
AGGCGGCCACCTGGCCACCGTCGAGCTGAATGGCGCACTGCTGACCTCCCACCTGTTCCACGCCGGCCGCGAACACCAACGCCAACAAGGCCAACTGCTCAGCCACTACCACTACGACGACCAAAACCGCCTGCACGCCCACGCCGTCACCCAGCAAGGAAACCACCTTTACCAACGCCAATACGACTACGACAAAGCCGGCAACCTCGCCCGCCTGATCGACACCCGCAAAGGCGAACACCGTTACCGCTACGACCCACTAAACCGCCTGACCCGCGCCGATCACTCGCAAGACGTACAGGAGCGTTTCGGCCACAACCCCGCCGGCAATTTGCTTATGCAAGACAGGCCGGGGCCGGACATCGTGGCGGGCAATCGCCTGATGATCCAAGGCGGTCACCATTACGACTATGACGCTTTTGGAAATCTAATAAGAGAACGGCGTGGCAAGGGTCATGCACTCGTCACCGAGTACCGCTACGACTGCCAGCACCGGCTGATCGGCCTCACCAAGCCCAACGGCCAAACCGCAAGCTATCGCTATGACCCGTTTGGTCGACGTATCAGCAAAACCATAGAAGAGAAAACCACAGAGTTCTTCTGGCAAGGCGACAAGCTGATCGCCGAACACCATGCGGAACGTCATCGCAGCTACCTCTACGAACCCAACAGCTTCCGCCCGCTGGCACTGCTGGAAGGCTTCGGGCCGGAAGACGTAAAGCCCTACCACTACCAACTCGACCACCTCGGCACACCGCAGGAACTCACCACGCCCGACGGTGAAATCGTCTGGTCCGCGCACCACCGCGCCTACGGCGAAATCAGCCGCCTCGACGTCGGCAAAGTCGACAATCCGCTGCGCTTCCAAGGCCAGTACTACGACCAGGAAAGCGGCCTGCACTACAACCGCCATCGCTACTACAATCCGGATATTGGTCATTACCTGACGCCCGATCCGGCGAAATTGCCGGGAGGGATTAATGCGTACCAGTACGTGCCCAATCCGACGGGATGGGTAGACCCGTTAGGCTTGAGTAATTGCCCGGAGGGAAAAGGATGCAACGCTAAAAAAGAGCCTAAGGAGCCCGCGATTGATGTCCAAGTCGATGCAGGCGAACCAAATAGTCCATCTGCAACACAACGTCCGTCAGCATTTGCCAGCAAGCAAAAACTCAATGAGCATTACGAGAAGCACGGTTCTGAATTCGGCGCCGACTCTAGTCACGAATACTTACTCACCGCACGACATGTAATAAATGAAGGTACGCAGGTTCAATATTCGTACAGAAACGCTCCAACAACCGGATATGTTTTACTAATGGGAACAAATAGGACAGGGAAAGCGAAATTCGCGTTTGCAGGAACAAATACAAGCGGCCATATTACGACTTTACATACGAAAAGCGGGAAAGACTTCTGGAGAATGATAAATGGCGACCCCTCTGATAAAACCATTAGACCACACAAAAAATAGCTATATAAAAGCACAGGTGTTAGCGCTCAACGAGCATATAGAGGAAGACATAACTCTGCTCATTGAGGGAACCATCATAAATTGCTTCGTCAGCTATTCCCCCCACGACATAGAAGTTGGAAAAATCTATGACGTCGAGCTGACAATGAATCTATCTGATGATTACGAGATTGAGAGGGTTGAACCCAGAACACCACTGATTGAAAAGATAACTCCCGGCTACGCCTACCTACTTTACGGAAACCTAAACGACACACAATTTCAGAGCTTCGTCTCATTAAATGATGAGGACATTCACTACGATCATCCTGAATGTAACGAGCGTTTCATAAAACTAAAGGTCGACAGAATCGACGTCAGCTTCCGTTGATATTAAACGCCCCCCCCGGAAAACGCACTCGGTGGCCCAATGCAGCCTAGACGGTGAGCCGAATAGCAAGCACAATCGGCTCACTAAATGAGCCGAATATCCCCTCTATTCGACTCACACACCCAGGCGTCCCCCTATGAATCAACCGCACTGGATCTGGCAACACCTCGACTGGCCCCATTTCCACTGGCAGCCCGGACGCTTGGCTGCTTTGCTGCGCGAATGCAGTCACTCCCAGGGCAAACTCCTGGGCATGCTCGGCTCCGCTGGTCAGGTAGCCAGCGCGCAGAACGAGCTGGACGCGCTGCTGCAAAACATCCTGACCTCCTCCGCTATTGAAGGCGAGCAACTGAATGTCGGCTCGGTGCGGTCCTCCCTGGCGCGACGGTTAGGCCTGGAGGCCACGAAAGCCGGTCAGGTAAGCCGCCGTAGCGAAGGCCTCGCTGATCTGATGATGGATGCCACCGAGCAATTCGCCAAACCGTTCACCTATTCGCGCCTGATGCATTGGCACTATTTGCTGTTTCCAACTTCGCAAGCGAGCGTTTTCACGCGAGAGATAACTGTCGGGGGGCTGCGGGGGGATGAGCAGATGCAGGTAGTATCGGGCCGTCTTGACCGGCCTACCGTGCATTTTGAGGCGCCGCCACGCGCGGGGCTGAAGCAGGCGCTCGATGACTTTCTTGAGTGGTTCGAACTGAGCCGCAGTCAAGCGGAACTGGACCCCTTCATACGTGCCGGCGTTGCGCATTTCTGGTTTATCACGCTTCACCCGTTCGATGACGGCAATGGTCGCCTGACACGCGCCATCACTGACTTGGCCTTGGCCCAGGGCGACCATCACGCGATACGCTTTTATGCGATGTCAGCCAGTATCCTTGAGGACCGCCAGGGCTATTACAACGCATTGGAGTCCAGCCAAAAGGCCACGCTCGATATCACGGATTGGCTCGAGTGGTTTCTGAGAACGTTGTTGCGCAGCCTGCAAGAGGCAATGGCGCGGATAGATCGTGTGTTGAGCAAGACGCGATTCTGGGACCACCACCGCGGCGCTGCTTTGTCTACCGAACAGACCAAAGTGCTCAACCGCCTGCTCGACGGCGGTGAAAGGGGTTTCGAACAGGGCATCAGCGCCGCGCAGTACCAGGCGGTGGCCAAGGTATCCAAGGCAACCGCCACGCGGCACCTGGCTGACCTGCTGGAAAAAAACTGCCTGATCCGTCTGCCCGGAGGCGGTCGCAGCACGCGTTATCAGATTAATACTGCGGGCGAGTAAGCCCCCACTCATTTGCCCCAATCCCCCATGTCTGCTAGTGTCGCGCCGGTTTACCGTCTACCGGAATTGCCGCCATGGCCCGCAAAAAAGTTGCACTCGATTTCGAACAATCCCTCGCCGACCTGCAAACCCTGGTCGAGCGTCTGGAGAACGGCGAGTTGTCGCTGGAAGACTCGTTGACGGCATTTGAGCAAGGCATCGGCCTGACCCGTGACTGCCAGAGCGCGTTGGCGCAGGCTGAGCAAAAAGTGCAGGTGTTGCTTGAGCGCGATGGGGAGTTGGCCGAAGAACCTTTCGATGCGGAACAACCCGAATGATCGATGCGTATCAGGCCAGTAGCCAAGCCCGGGTAAATGCGGCGCTGGAGCCCTTGTTTGTTGCGCCGAGCCCGGAAATGAAGCGGCTTTACGAGGCCATGCGCTACAGCGTGATGAACGGTGGCAAGCGGGTGCGCCCGTTGCTGGCGTATGCCGCGTGTGAAGCGCTGGGTGCGCCAGCCGAGCAGGCCAATGGCGCGGCCTGTGCGGTAGAACTGATTCACGCCTATTCCCTGGTACATGACGATCTGCCGGCGATGGACGACGACGATCTGCGTCGCGGCCAGCCGACCACCCATAAAGCCTTTGATGAAGCCTATGCGATCCTGGCCGGAGATGGCCTGCAGAGCCTGGCGTTCAGCGCATTGCTGGACCCGGCGCTGAGCAGCGTCAACGCCGAGACCCGCCTGCGCATGGTCACCGCGCTGGCCCTGGCCGCAGGCCCGGCCGGGATGGTCGGCGGGCAGGCGATCGACATGGGTTCGGTCAGCCTCAAGCTGGATCAGCAAGCCCTGGAACACATGCATCGTCACAAGACCGGCGCGCTGATCGAAGCTGCCGTGCAACTGGGCGCACTGGCCAGCGGCCGGGCTGAAGCGGCGCAATTGGCGGCGCTGCAAACCTATTCACGGGCTGTCGGCCTGGCCTTCCAGGTGCAGGACGATATCCTCGACGTGGAAAGCGACACCGCCACCCTCGGCAAACGCCAGGGCGCCGATATCGCGCGGGACAAGCCGACCTATCCTGCGCTGCTCGGGCTTGCGGCCGCCAAGGCCTACGCCCTGGAGCTGCGCGATCAAGCCCTGGACGCCCTGCGACCTTTCGACGCGGCGGCTGAGCCGTTGCGTGATCTGGCGCGGTATATCGTCGAACGTCGCCACTGACAGCTGCGGCCATAAGCGCCGCAAATCGGCCAAGTTCGCCCCTCTGCGTGGGCAGTTTGCAATGCTTGAGGTAAACTGCCGCCTCTTCTATACCTATAACGATTCGCCTGATGCCCACGACGTTCCAAGAGATTCCCCGCAAGCGCCCGTCCACGCCCCTGCTCGACCGCGCTGCCACGCCGGACGGCCTGCGTCGACTGGGTGAAGCCGAGCTGGAAACCCTGGCCGATGAACTGCGCCTGGAATTGCTCTACACGGTCGGCCAGACCGGTGGGCATTTCGGTGCCGGGCTGGGCGTGATCGAGCTGACCATCGCCCTGCACTACGTATTCGACACCCCGGACGACCGGCTGGTGTGGGACGTGGGCCACCAGGCGTATCCGCATAAAATCCTTACCGGCCGTCGCGAGCGCATGGCCAGCCTGCGCCAGAAGGACGGTATTGCCGCGTTTCCACGGCGTTCGGAGAGCGAGTACGACACCTTTGGCGTCGGCCATTCCAGCACCTCCATCAGTGCAGCGCTGGGCATGGCGATTGCCGCCCGCCTGCAAGGCAGTGAGCGCAAGGCGATCGCGGTGATCGGTGATGGCGCGCTGACCGCGGGCATGGCCTTCGAAGCGCTGAACCATGCGCCGGAAGTGGATGCCAACATGTTGGTGATCCTCAACGACAACGACATGTCGATTTCGCGCAATGTCGGTGGTTTGTCCAATTACCTGGCGAAAATCCTCTCCAGCCGCACCTACGCCAGCATGCGCGAAGGCAGCAAGAAAGTGCTGTCGCGTCTGCCCGGCGCGTGGGAAATTGCCCGTCGCACCGAAGAATATGCCAAGGGCATGCTGGTGCCCGGCACCTTGTTCGAAGAGTTGGGCTGGAACTACATCGGCCCGATCGACGGCCACGACCTGCCCACCCTGATCGCCACGCTGCGCAATATGCGTGACCTCAAGGGCCCGCAGTTCCTGCATATCGTCACCAAGAAGGGCAAAGGCTTCGCCCCGGCGGAAGTCGACCCGATCGGTTACCACGCGATCACCAAGCTCGAGCCCCTGGACGCCCCCGCCGCTGCGCCGAAAAAGGCCAGCGGGCCGAAATATTCCGGCGTGTTCGGCGAATGGCTGTGCGACATGGCCGCCGCCGACCCGCGCCTGGTAGGCATTACCCCGGCGATGAAGGAAGGCTCCGACCTGGTGACCTTCAGCGAGCGTTTCCCGCTGCGCTATTTCGACGTGGCGATTGCCGAGCAGCACGCGGTAACGTTCGCCGCGGGCATGGCATGTGAAGGCGCCAAGCCGGTGGTCGCGATTTACTCGACCTTCCTGCAACGCGGTTATGACCAGTTGGTGCATGACGTGGCGGTGCAGAACCTCGACGTACTGTTCGCCATTGACCGCGCCGGCCTCGTCGGCGAAGACGGCCCGACCCATGCGGGCAGTTTCGACCTGTCCTACCTGCGCTGCATCCCCGGCATGCTGGTCATGACGCCGAGCGACGAGAACGAATTGCGCAAGATGCTCAGCACCGGCCACCTGTACAACGGCCCCGCCGCCGTGCGCTATCCGCGCGGCAATGGCCCGAATGCGGTGATCGAGAAAGACCTGGAGCCGATTGAAATCGGCAAGGGCCTCCTGCGTCGCCAGGGCAGCAAGACGGCCTTCCTGGTGTTTGGCGTGCAACTGGCCGAAGCCTTGAAAGTCGCTGAGAAACTCGATGCCACCGTGGTCGACATGCGCTTCGTCAAACCACTGGATGAAGCCCTGGTGCGCGAGATTGCCGGTAGTCACGAACTGCTGGTGACGGTCGAAGAAAACGCCATCATGGGCGGCGCCGGTGCGGCGGTCAGTGAATTCCTGGCACGGGAGAATATCCTCAAGTCGGTGCTGCACCTGGGCTTGCCGGATATGTACGTCGAACACGCCAAGCCGGCGCAGATGCTGGCTGAATGCGGGTTGGATGAAGCCGGTATCGAGGCCTCGGTGCGCCAGCGTTTGGCGCTTCTGGCCCTGTAGAAACCGGGACTAAATGTGGGAGGGGGCTTGCCCCCGATAGCGGTGTATCAGTACCAGATGTTCTGACTGACACACTGCAATCGGGGGCAAGCCCCCTCCCACATTTTGATGTGTACACCCTTCAAACGCTATGGACAGCCCATGAAACGCCTGAGCCTTGCCCTGCTGCTGCTACCCTGCGCCGATCTGCTCGCCGACACCCGCGACCAGGCCTTGAAACTCTCCGACGTGGTCATCAGCGCCAACCGCCAGGTGCAGGCGCGCAATGACAGCAGCGCCGCCAACACCGTATTCACCCGCGCCGATATCGACCGCCTGCAGCCCGACAGCGTTACCGACCTGCTCAGCCGCGTGCCCGGGGTGCAAGTGGCGCCCACCGGTGGACGTGGCAGTCTGCCGGGCATCTACATTCGCGGTACAAAATCGGCGCAGAGTCTGGTGCTGGTGGACGGCCAGCGCATCGCCAATACCACCTCCGGCGACAGCGGTCTGCAATACCTCAACGTCGACCAGATTGAGCGCGTGGAAGTGCTGCGCGGCTCACGTTCGGTGATTTACGGCAGCGATGCGATCGGCGGGGTGATCCAGGTGTTTACCCGACGCAACGCCGAGCAAGGCTTGCAACCCCGGGTGAAGCTGGGCTTTGGCAGCCACCAGACCTGGGAGCGAAGCGTCGGCCTGTCGGGCGGCGATGAACAGACTCGCTTCAACCTGGGCGCCAGCCTGGATGAAACGGCCGGCATCAACTCGACCCATCAGTCGTTTCCCAGCGACGGCGACCACGACGCCTACCGCAATCAGTCCCTGAGCCTGAACCTCAGCCACTCGTTCAGCGATGCGCTGGAACTGGGCTTCAACCTTTTGGATAACCGCGGCAAGTCGGAGTACGACAACAGCTTCGGGCGCTACGACTTCGCCACCGGGCAAAGCTTCGGCCAGAAACCCTACACCGATTACACCGTCAGCAGTGCCAGCGGCTATGTCGACGCCACCCTCAGCGAAGGCTGGCAGTCGCGCCTGGAGCTGGGCCACAGCGAAAACCGCGACACCAAGCGCGACACCCTAAGCGATGATTTCAGCGTGTTCAATACCTACCGCGACTCGGTCAACTGGCAGAACGACCTGACGCTGAACGAGCGCAACAGCCTGATCGTCGGCGGCGACTGGTACGAAGACCGCTTCCACGGTTCCACCGCGTTTACCGAAGACAGTCGCTGGAACCGTGCCGCCTTCGTGCAGCATCGCTTTCACGGTGAATGGTTTTCCACCGAACTGGGCCTGCGCCGCGACCAGAACCAGCAGTTCGGCGGCCAGAACAGCTGGAGCGGCACGCTGACAGTGCCGATCAACCCTGACAATGACGTGTTGCTCAGCTACAGCGAAGGCTTTCGCGCACCGACCTTCAACGATCTCTATTACCCCGACACGCAGTACAGCAACCCCAACCTGCAGCCTGAGACGTCAAAAAGCTACGAGGTGCAATGGCGCAGCCAACTGGCGAACAGCACACGCCTGGAAGCCTCGCTGTACCGCACCGACCTGAGCGATGCGATCATCCTTGACGGTGGCAAGCCGCAGAACGTGGCATCGGCGCGAATCAATGGTGTTGAAGCAGCGCTCAAGCAGGAGTTGTTTGGCTGGCAAGGCAACCTGGGCGTGTCGTTGATCGACCCGCGTGACCGCGACAGCGGCCATACCCTGGCGCGCCGCGCACGGCGCACGTTGAACCTGGACCTGGATCGGCAGTTCGATAAGGTCGGTGTGGGCGCGAGCTGGCAGGCCATCAGCAGCAGCTACGATGACGAAGCCAATCGTAATCGCCTGGGCGGCTATGCCTTGCTGGGGCTGCGCAGCAGTTGGGCGTTGAACCGCGAGGTTTCGTTGTCGTTGAAGGTCGATAACGTGCTGGACAAGTCTTATGCGCGGGCGAAGTACAGCTACCTCGAGGGGTATCAGAATTATCGCGAAGCAGCCCGGACGTGGATGCTCGGGGTAACCTGGACACCCGAGATTTGAGTTGTCTGAACCGGCGTCATCGCAGCATAGCTGCCAACACAATTCCAGTCCCCCCCAACCCTAACCACGATGCGAAGCGAGCCGCTCCTGATCTTGATCTGCTTTTGATCTTGATCTCAGGCGCCCCGTTAAACCACGCTGGCCGAACGCAGGCTTGA
>NZ_CVTO01000097.1:0-3321 GCF_900004715.1 Pseudomonas sp. 24 E 13 | reverse complement strand
CGCTTTTCAAAAGTGAGCCGCTGTAAAAGCGGAACCCATAGCAGCCGTTACCGCAGAAACGGATATGTACCCGGTCCAATCCAGCATCCTGGTCGGCCCAGAGGCCGCCATCGGGAGCAAGCCCCCTCCCACACTTGAAATGCATTCCCCTGTGGGAGCTGGCTTGCCTGCGATAGCGATGTCAGAGGCTCGGCGCAATCACCTGACACAACCGCGCCACCGCTTCCAGCATCTGCCCACTGGGCCGCTCCAGGCCCTTGTCCGGTACCAACCGCACGCGCTCGAACAGGCTCGGCCAGACCTTCCAGGCCTCCCGCTGCGCCTGATCGCCCACCAGGATCAACTGCGGATCACGCTGCAACACTGACTCAATACTCACCTGCGGCGCCGGCAGCTTGAGGTCGTCGAACACATTGCGCGCCCCGCACACCTTCAACGCATCACTGATGATCTGCTCGCCGCCCACGGTGTACAGCGGCTGGTTCCAGACCTGGTAAAACACGCGCAACGGCTCGGCGCGCCGATAGCGCTGGCGCAGTTCGGCGAGGCGCTGGCGCAGTTGATCGGCCAAGGCCAGGCCGGCGTCGGCACGCCCCAATTGCTCGGCAATGGCCTGGACCTGGCGGGTCAATTGTTCAAGGTCATGGGGTTCGGCAACGTACACCGGGATATTCAGGCGCTGCAATTGCTCGCGCTGAGCCGGGCCGACGCTGCCGGGCCAGAGCAGGATCAGGTCGGGATTGAGGCTGAGCAGGCGCTCCATGTCCAACTGGCCGTAACGCCCGACCGATGGCACCTGCGCAAGGGCCGACGGCCGCTCGCCGCCATCGAGCACACCCACCAAGAGATCGGCAGCGCCCAATTCGACGACGATTTCAGACAGCGACGGCGCCAGACTGACAACGCGCTCGGCGGCCAACACCTGAACGCTGAACCCGAGCAACAACGCCAGCCAGTAGCGTTTCATCCCAACTGACGCGGAATGCGATAGAGGTAAAACAGCACCGTCGTCGACAGCGCCAGCAAGCACAGCGGCACCGCTTCCAGACCGACGAACACCGCCAACGCGCCGATCCAGGCCGGCAGCGCAGCCACCAGCAAGGCTGTACGTCGACGCGCCGCCAGAGTGATCCAGGCGGCAGGTTCTTCGGCAGTATCGAGGGCCTTGGACGTGGCGATCAGCGCATGTTTATAGCCGTGAAAATAACGCAGGCTGAGAAACATCGAGGCCACGCCGGCGATAAACAACGGCATGGCCAGTACGGGAAGCAAGGACTCGGCGCGGCCGAACACCAGGTTGATCACAAACAATGGGAGCAATGCCAGGGCCAGGTACTGCCACCAGTTGAAGGACAGTCGACGTTTCACCTGGCCGCGGGTCACGCGCGGTCGACCTCGCCCTGATGCTCGTTGCCCATCATGTGGTCGAGCTTGCTGGCTTTGGTGGCCAGGTACAGTTTGTTGTGCGGGTTGTGCCCGGTATGCAGCGGCACACGCTCGGCCACGGTGATGCCCATTTCGGTCAAGGCTTTGACCTTGCGCGGGTTGTTGGTCATCAGGCGCAGCGACTTCACGCCCAGATGCTCAAGCATCGGCAGGCAGATGGCGTAGTCACGCTGGTCGGCGGCAAAGCCCAGGCGCTCGTTGGCTTCCACGGTGTCGGCACCGCCATCCTGCAATTCATAGGCGCGGATCTTGTTCAACAAGCCGATGCCACGGCCTTCCTGACGCAAATACAGCAGCACGCCACGGCCCTCGCGGGCGATAGCCTGCAGCGCAGCTTCCAATTGCGAACCGCAGTCGCAGCGCTGGCTGAACAGCGCGTCGCCGGTCAGGCATTCGGAATGCACGCGGCCCAGCACCGGCGCACCATCAGCGATATCGCCCAGGCTGAGCACAACGTGCTCGCGCCCGGTGGCTTCTTCGAGAAAGCCATGCATGGTGAACGTGGCAAAGGGAGTAGGCAGCTTGGAAGCGGCGACGAAAACGACGGGCACCGTGTGCTCCTGATTTCAGATTTCACAGAGGCGGCCATTGTAACAGCCTGTTCCTACAGACGCTTAAGCTGAATGATCGCTGATAAAGATCAATAGGTTCGATTGGCCTTCGGCTTGGTTCTATGCAGGTCAGAACGGATACGGCTGCTTCCAGCGTTGAAAAATCGGCTTCAAGTCGCCGGTTTTCACCAGCACGGCCATGCGCTGGTCGTACAAGGTCCTCAGTGCCCGCCCACGTTCGTTATCGGCAAAGCCCACGTGGAGCGGCAGTTCCGTGAGGTGGGTGAGTGTGAATCGCGACGGATCGTCGGCCTGACTGAGCACATACTCGGCTTCGGTGAGCGACTCAATGTAGAGGTCTGCATGGCCATGCTGCAGCATCGACAGGATACCGTCGCGGCGCTCGACCTGGTTGAACCGACGTACGTTCGGCAGGTATTTCTCGTATTTGTAGCCACGCACCCAGGCCAGGCGGTAATCACCGAGCGTCGCCAGGCTCGGCGTGGGCAGCGTTGCCAGACCGAGGGCGTAGATATGATCGGAGTCAAAGTGCCAGTGCGGATAAAGTACGTGCTCGGCTTCGTCGCGGTAGGAACCGACCCAACCGTCCACCTCGCCACGCTGGGCCAAGCCGACCGAGCGGGTATAGGGCGCGCTGCGGACTTGCAGGGCGACGCCGGCCGGTTCGAACACCTGGCGTAACACGTCCCAGGCCAGGCCGCTGCCATCCCTGTTGGTGTAGTTGCTCCACTCCTCGCTGGCCAGGACGATCTTGCCGGGCAACCGGGCTTCGTCCGCCTCAAGCGCAGGGGTCATAACGCACAGCATGATCAGCAGCCAGCAGCGCACACTCATAAGGATGACTTCCTACGTGGAGATATTCATATGAAGGGTAACGCAGCAGCGCCGACTACGGCAGCTGATGAAAATGCTGATAGCCGTGCACGGCCGGAGTGATGTCTTGTCCGTTGGCGTCGAGCAGTGTCACGCCCTGCCCCGCTTGGACCCGACCGATTACATGGACCGGCCAGCCGCCCGCCCGCAACGGCACCAGTTCGGCCGGCGGCAAGGTGAACACCAGCACATAGTCATCGCCGCCGCTCAACGCGGCTACGTGCGCCTCGTCGCGACCGACAAACGCCAGCAACGCCGCCGACAACGGCAAGGTGTCGCGCTCGATCAACAGGCTGACAGCCGATGCCCTGGCGATATGCCCGCAATCGGCCAGCAGCCCGTCGGAGATATCCATGGCTGACGTCGCTTTGCCCCGCAGCGCCAGCCCCAAGGCCAGTTGCGGTTGCGGTGACCAGTAGTGGGCGAGCAG
>NZ_CVTO01000101.1:15389-32331 GCF_900004715.1 Pseudomonas sp. 24 E 13 | reverse complement strand
TCGGCTTCCACCAGGTTGGCTACCAGCGCGGCGAGGGTGTCGTTGTCGCCGAAACGGATTTCGTCGGTGACCACGGTGTCGTTCTCGTTGATCACCGGGATGACCTTGAGCTCCACCAGCGCGCGCAGGGTACTGCGGGCGTTGAGGTAACGCTTGCGGTCGGACAGGTCGTCATGGGTCAGCAGGATCTGCGCCGTGTGGCGACCGTGCTCGGCAAAGCTGGACTCCCAGGCTTGCACCAGGCCCATCTGGCCGATGGCGGCGGCGGCTTGCAGTTCGTGCATCGCGCTGGGTCGCGCGGTCCAGCCGAGGCGGCTCATCCCGGCGGCAACCGCCCCGGACGATACCAGCACCAACTCGACACCGGCCTCATGCAAGGCCACCATCTGCTCGACCCATACGCTCATGGCGGCACGGTCCAGCCCCTTGCCATCCGCTGTCAGCAACGCACTGCCGATCTTCACGACCCAGCGCTGCGCACCTGTCACTTTGCTCCGCATCATCTTCAACCTTAGAGTGAGGGCCGCGCGACCCAGCGCCGCCCATAACGTTATACCCGGATACCAAAACGCCGCTCCATAAGGAGCGGCGTTCAAGTTTATCGCAACGAATCAGTCGCGCACGTAAATGATTTCCGGGCCGTCCTCATCATCCACGTCTTCTTCGTCCCAGTCATCGTCGCCGATGTCATGCACCGACTTCACGCCGCTGCGGCGCAGGGCACGCTGGTCGTCCAGCGCTTGCAGCTGGGCACGGGCTTCGTCTTCGATCTGCTGGTCGAGCTCGGCCAGCTCGGCCTTGAATACCGGGTCGGCCGCCAGGCGGTCGGCGCGGTCTTCCAGGTAGCGCATGATGTCGCGGGTCAGGCGCTCGGTGCCTTCTTTGGCGATGGCCGAGATCACGTACACCGGACCTTCCCACTCCAGGCGATCGACGATTTCCTTGACGCGCTCTTCGTGCTCTTCCTCAAGGATCTGGTCGCACTTGTTCAGCACCAGCCAACGGTCACGCTCGGCCAGGGCCGGGCTGAACTTGGTCAGCTCGCTGACGATCACTTCGGCGGCGTCGGCTGCACTGGTGTCATCCAGTGGCGCCATGTCGACGAGGTGCAGCAGCAAACGCGTGCGCGACAAGTGCTTGAGGAAGCGAATCCCGAGGCCTGCGCCGTCGGAAGCGCCTTCGATCAGGCCAGGGATGTCGGCGATCACAAAGCTCTTCCAGCGGTCGACGCTTACAACGCCCAGGTTGGGTACCAGGGTGGTGAACGGGTAGTCGGCGACTTTCGGCTTGGCGGCCGAGACCGAGCGGATAAAGGTACTTTTGCCGGCGTTCGGCAGGCCCAGCAGGCCCACGTCGGCGAGCACTTTCATTTCCAGCTTGAGGTCGCGCTGCTCGCCCGGCTTGCCCGGGGTGGTCTGGCGCGGTGCACGGTTGGTACTGGACTTGAATCGGGTGTTACCCAGACCGTGCCAGCCGCCCTGCACCACCATCAGCTTCTGGCCGGCCTTGGTCAGGTCGCCGATCACTTCCTGGGTCGCGGAGTCGATGATCGTGGTACCGACCGGTACGCGCAGTACCAGGTCTTCGCCTTTTTTACCGGTGCAGTCGGTGCTGCCGCCGTTGGAGCCACGCTCGGCATCAAAGTGCCGGGTGTAACGGTAGTCGACCAGGGTGTTGAGGTTTTCGTCGGCCATCATGTAGATGGAACCGCCGTCACCGCCGTCACCGCCGTTGGGGCCACCGTTTTCAATGAACTTTTCGCGACGGAAACTCATGCAACCGTTACCGCCGTCGCCTGCTTTTACTCGGATGGAAACTTCATCAACGAACTTCATAACAAAACGCCTCTCGCCGCACGGACGAGCTTAAGAAACCAAGACATAAGACTCTTGCAAAAATGAGCGTAGCGACCTCAATCAGCGACCGCAAATCCAGCCCCGGAGCCCATCACAAACAGCTTTGCAAGAGACTCACCCCATAAACGAAAAAGCCCCGTCGCGAGACAGGGCTTTTCCAGCGATCGCGCAATTAAGCGGCGACAACGCTCACGTAACGGCGGTTGAACGCGCCTTTTACTTCAAACTTGATCACGCCTTCGATTTTCGCGAAGAGGGTGTGATCCTTACCCATGCCAACACCGTAACCGGCGTGGAATTGGGTGCCGCGCTGACGCACGATGATGTTGCCCGGAATGATTTTCTGGCCGCCATACATCTTCACGCCAAGGCGTTTGGCTTCTGAGTCGCGACCGTTACGGGTACTACCACCAGCTTTTTTGTGTGCCATGAGTCAATTCTCCTAGTGAGGAATTAGGCTGAAATTAAGCCTGAATACCGGTGATTTTGATCTCGGTGTACCACTGGCGGTGGCCCATACGCTTCATGTGGTGCTTACGACGACGGAACTTGATGATGCGGACTTTATCGTGACGACCTTGGGAGATCACTTCAGCCACAACGGTAGCGCCAGCAACAACTGGAGCGCCGATGTTCACGTCATCGCCATTGGCGACCAGCAGAACGCGATCAAACGTCACGGATTCGCCAGTGGCGATTTCCAGTTTTTCGATCTTCAGGTATTCACCTGGGGCGACTTTGTATTGCTTGCCACCAGTAACAATTACTGCGTACGACATGGTATTTCTCCGATAATCCTGCTCACCCAGCGCTTTATAAGAAGAGGTATTGGCTGGCATGGCTGCATGGGATGGACGTCCCGAATGCAATTGCGTAAGGCAGGTGCTGCCCAGGAAGTTCAGGGTGCGCGATTGTACGCAAGGTAAATGGGTGTTGCAAGGGGCCGTCTATCGCGCCTTGACACCCGGGGGTCAGGGTCCTAGCATGCCGCGCAACCCTTCTGGAGCGACTGTCGCTGATGCAACCCCAAGCTTTCTACCGCGCGGTCGCGGACGATTTTAGCGCCGTCGACGGCATCATCAAGCAGCAGCTGACGTCCAAAGTGCCGCTGGTCTCCAAAATTGGCGACTATATTACGTCGGCGGGCGGTAAGCGTCTGCGTCCTTTATTAGTGTTGCTGTGCGGCAAGGCCCTGGGCCGCGAAGGCGATGACCTGCGCCTGCTGGCCGCCACCATCGAATTCCTGCACACCGCCACCCTGCTGCATGACGACGTGGTCGACATGTCCGGCATGCGCCGTGGCCGCGAGACCGCCAATGCCATGTGGGGCAACGCGCCAAGCGTGCTGGTGGGCGACTTCCTGTACTCGCGCTCGTTCGAAATGATGGTTGAACTGGGCTCGATGCCGGTGATGAAAATTCTTTCACAGGCCACGCGCATCATCGCCGAAGGCGAAGTGCTGCAGCTGTCGAAGGTACGCGACGCCAGCACCACCGAAGAAACCTACATGGAAGTGATTCGCGGCAAGACCGCGATGCTCTTCGAAGCCTCCACCCACAGCGCCGCGGCACTGTGCGGCGCTACCACCGAACAGGCCGAGGCCCTGCGCACCTTTGGCGATCACCTGGGCGTGGCGTTCCAGCTGGTGGATGACCTGCTCGACTACAAGGGCGACGCCGAAACCCTGGGCAAGAACGTCGGTGACGACCTGGCCGAGGGCAAGCCGACCTTGCCGCTGATCTACACCATGCGCGAAGGCACGCCGGAACAGGCTGCACTGGTGCGCAAGGCGATCCAGAAAGGCGGCATCGAAGACCTGGAGGCCATCCGTGCGGCCGTCGAGGCGTCAGGCTCGCTGGAGTACACCGCGCAGTTGGCGCGTGATTATGTGGCCCGTGCGATCAAGTGCCTGGACGCCCTACCCGCCAGCGAATACCGGGATGCCCTGGTGGAGCTGAGTGAGTTTGCGGTCGCCCGCACTCACTAAAGCAGCAGCGCCGCAGGACCCTGTGGGAGGGGGCTTGCCCCCGATAGCAGTAGCTCAGCCAATGTATAAGGTGGCTGACAGACCGCAATCGGGGGCAAGCCCCCTCCCACATTTGAATTTCATACAGCCTGCAAGGCCACAAAACCCTATATAATGTGCGACTTTTAGCCATCCTGACTCTCAAGGAGCTTTAGTGAGCACGTTGCCACCCTGCCCGAAATGCAATTCCGAATACACCTACGAAGACGGCACCCAGTTGGTCTGCCCGGAATGCGCCCATGAATGGTCCGCCACTGGCGAGACCGAAGCAGCGGGCGATGAAACCGTGAAGAAGGACTCTGTGGGCAATGTCCTGCAGGACGGCGACACCATCACCGTGATCAAGGACCTCAAGGTCAAGGGCACCTCCCTGGTGGTCAAGGTCGGCACCAAGGTCAAGAATATCCGCCTGTGCGACGGCGACCACGATATCGACTGCAAGATTGACGGCATCGGTCCGATGAAGCTCAAGTCCGAGTTCGTGCGCAAAGTCTGAATCTGCTGCATCCATCCCGCACCCGCTGCGGGATGGCGCCTTGCCCTCCCGTTGACCTGTCTCAAATACCCACACAAAAAATCATAAACCGCCAATAGACACTTGCTATTCTACGAATAAGAATTATTCTCATTGAAACCCATCAAGGAGAACGACCATGACTTATTTGATAGATGCCTGGCTGGACCGTCCACATCCGTACCTGCGAATCCTGCATCGGGAAACCGGCGAAGTCTGTGCGGTGCTTGAAGAAGAAGCGCTGAATGAACTGCAGGACCAGGGCGACCTGGACGTGAATGGCCTGAGTTCAAGTGAACCCGGTGTGTTGAAAGAGGTGGTGCGTAACTTGTTTCTGTTCTGCTATGCCCGAGCGTTGCGCCCGGCAACGGACCTCAATGGCAAGTTTCACCCATGAGCCACCGCGCAAAACCCGGTTGGGGTGAACAGGTTCGCCCCAACCGGTAATCAGCAGGTCTTACAGAACGTCGAGCAGCTCGACGTCGAACACCAGAACGCTGTGCGGCGGGATGCTGCCAACGCCTTGCGCGCCGTAAGCCAGTTCGCTCGGCACATAGAGACGCCATTTGCTGCCGGCATTCATCAGTTGCAGGGCTTCGGTCCAGCCGGCGATCACGCCGCCAACCGGGAATTCTGCAGGCTGACCGCGCTCGTAGGAACTGTCGAACACCGTGCCGTCGATCAGCGTGCCGTGGTAGTGAGTGCGCACTTGATCTTCACGGGTTGGCTTGGCGCCATCACCGGCCGTCAGGACTTCAAATTGCAGGCCGGAAGCCAATGTGGTGATGCCGTCACGCTTGGCGTTTTCAGCCAGGAATGCCAGGCCCGCACCTGCGGCAGCTTCAGCCTTGGCAGCGGCTTCGGCTTGCATGATTTCGCGGATCACCTTGAAGCTGGCCGCCATTTGCTCCTGGTCAACACGGCTTGGCTTGCCTGCGAACGCATCGGTCAGGCCGGCCAGGATCGCGTCCAGGCTTACGCCCGGTGGCGGGTTGTCGCGCAGTTGGTCGCCCAACTGACGGCCGATACCGTAGCTGACGCGGGTTTCGTCGGTGGACAGATTAACTTCGGACATGAAGAGGCTCCGCTGTAGGACAACGCTGTTTACTGCGCCATCCAAAACTAAAAGGGCCCGCAGACTAGCACACAAGTCCGACGCGTGATGAGCCCCGCACACCCGCTTCCATTACCGCACCTGCAACGTTTTTTCACTGCGCCGATAAAAGTATTTCAGATTCACGGCCTGCCGCCGATATAGCGCTACACACTTTGGCTGGCTCCAACAAAACAACATCGTCCAGCGAACAGACATCACTCTTGCGGAGCATTAGATGAACAGCTGGTTCGGTAACATCAGCGTCAACCTCAAACTGGGCCTGGGCTTCGGCCTGGTGCTTGTCCTCACCTCGATCCTGGCACTCACCGGCTGGACCAGCCTGGGCGGCCTGATCGATCGCAGCAACTGGATGAGCGACATCACTCAGCTCAACGCCTCACTGACCAAACTGCGTATTGTGCGCCTGCAATATATGCTGGCCAACGGCGATGAAGAGGTGGCGCAGAACGTGCAAACCAGCCTTGACGCCTTTGCCGCCAAGCAACAAAAGCTGCTGGACAGCTTCAAGAGCCCTGAAAACGTCAAGCTGCTCAATCAACAGAAAGCCGTCATTACGGCGTATCAGCAGTCGTTGAACAAAATGCGCGAGGCCTATCGCAACGGCAACGCTGCACGCCAGGTCATGGGCGACAAGGCCGACATCGCCAACGCACAAATCAATGCACTGGACACTAGCGTGCAGCAGATGCCCGACAGCCCGGAACGTTTCGCACAGTTCCAGGCCGTGTCCAATGCCAAGGAAGAGTTCCTGCTGGCGCGCTACGAAGTGCGTGGTTACACCAACAACGTCAATGCAGAAAACGAAGCCCGTGCCGCCGCACAAATCGAAAAAACCATCGCCGGCCTGAAAAGCCTCAATGCCGTCTTCGGCAGCAGCCAACAGGCCGCGCTGAGCGCGCTGGAAACCGCACTGGGTGCCTATCGCAGCGCGGTACAAAGCTATAAAGCCGCCAACGCCAACATCGTGGCCGCCCGCGCTGAAATGACCACTCAGGGCGCCGATATCGTCACCATCAGCGACAAGCTCTACGACATCCAGCTGGAACGCCGCGACGCCGAAAGCGCCCAGGCCCGCAGCCTGCAATTGATCAGCACGTTGCTGGCCCTGCTGGTGGGCATCATCGCGGCCTGGGTCATCACCCGCCAGATCACCCGCCCGCTGCAAGACACCCTGGCTGTCGTCGAGCGCATTGCCTCCGGCGACCTGAGCCACAACATCCAGGTCACCCGCCGTGATGAACTGGGTGTGTTGCAACAAGGCATCCAGCGCATGGGCACCACCTTGCGTGAACTGATCAGCGGCATTCGTGACGGCGTGACCCAGATCGCCAGCGCGGCCGAGGAACTCTCAGCCGTGACCGAGCAAACCAGCGCCGGCGTCAACAGCCAGAAGATCGAGACCGACCAGGTCGCCACGGCGATGCATGAAATGACCGCCACCGTGCAGGAAGTGGCACGCAACGCCGAACAGGCCTCCCTGGCCGCTGCCGATGCTGATGGTCAGGCCCGCGCGGGCGACAAGGTGGTGGCCGAGGCCATCGCCCAGATCGAACGCCTGGCGGCCGAAGTGGCACGCTCTACCGACGCCATGACCCACCTGCAACAAGAGAGCAACAAGATCGGCAGTGTGATGGATGTGATCAAGGCCGTGGCCGAACAGACCAATCTGCTGGCCCTCAACGCGGCGATTGAAGCAGCCCGTGCCGGTGAAGCCGGTCGTGGGTTCGCCGTGGTGGCCGACGAAGTGCGTGGCCTGGCCCAGCGTACGCAGAAATCCACCGAGGAAATCGAAGGCCTGGTTGCCGGCTTGCAGAACGGCACCCAGCAAGTGGCCAACGCGATGAACAACAGCCGCAGCCTCACCGACAGCAGCGTGGACCTCACGCGCAAAGCCGGTGCATCCCTGGAAAACATCACCCGTACAGTGTCGAACATCCAGTCGATGAACCAGCAGATTGCAGCGGCCGCCGAACAGCAGAGCGCCGTGGCCGAAGAGATCAGCCGCAGCATCGTGAATGTGCGCGATGTATCCGAGCAGACCGCTACGGCCAGTGACGAGACGGCCAAGTCGAGCGTGGAATTGGCGCGGCTGGGTAGTCAGTTGCAGCAGATGGTCAGTCATTTCCGGGTGTAAAAAACAAAAAGCCGCCTCGATCTAAACCGAGGCGGCTCCACTTCATTAGACCTTAAAGGTCATCGAAGCTGTCCCGTAGGAATTTCCAAACATGATAAACATGCACAGCATTCACTACGAGGTTCCACGCACGTCGTGCAAACTTAGACAAGAAGGTGGATCAGGACATCGTTCAATCTTGCGTGATGATAAGACCAGGGTTAATATCCGCCTGCAGGTCAATGCATCTTTGATGATAGCAATCCAGCCACTAACTGGATTGCAAAAAAAAACCGCCCTACTAAGGCGGTTTTTTATTGCCTGCGATTTACCTCAGCCCTCCCCTTCCTCGACAAACACCACCCGATTCCCAAACGGGTCCTTGATGCTCATCTCCCGCGAGCCCCAGGGGGTCTGCTCCACATCTGGCTTGGCGTAACGGTAGTTCCTGGCCTGCAATTGCTGCTGATAAGCGTCTATTCCTTGCGCCTGTATCCGCACCGCAGCGCCCGGGCACGCATCGCCATGATGCTCGGACAAATGCAGCACGCACTCACCCAGCGACACCTGCAGGTACAACGGAAAATCGGCCTCGAAGCGATGCTGCCAGTCCACTTTGAACCCCAGGAAGTCGATGTAGAATTCCAACGCCTTGGCCTCGTCGAAAATCCGCAGGATGGGGATGACTTTTCCTAAGTGCATGCGACTCTCCAAGTCCAGGTAAACACTGCTCGCTACAGGCGAACATCCACCCTAGCTCACAGACCGACAAAGTGAAACACACTCAGTGACGGGAAAGCCTGGTGATCCTCGCGCTGGACAACTGATCATTGTCCACATGCACTTCATCGAACTGATAAGCGTCGTTGGCAAACTCGCGCAAGCGGCCTTCGTTGCGCAGGCGTTCAATAGTGCCTGACGCCACACACTGGCGCGCTTCGACGAACTGGGGATTGGCATCGATATTTTCATTGAAGGACACGACGGGAATGCCGCGACTGTCGATTTCGTAAAGGTTGTATTGGCCGGCGAATTCGGTTTCACCAAAGTACTTCGCCGCCTCCTTTGAGCGGGAGGCGACCACGACGTTGCCATCCATCATCTTTTCCGGACCGGAGAAGAAATTCGAATCGCGAAACCCCGTATCTTCCGGATCGCCCCGACGCTCTACGCGGTCGGCCTTTTCGACGCGATACAACTTCGGCACGTCAGTGCGCTCAATCATGCCACGACTGTTGAAATACCCACCGGCAGGCAGGCTGACGCTGACTTTGAACGGATTGGTCTTGAGCACGCTGTCATCGTCATACGCCTCATAATCCCCGGACGATGTGGCGTTCGAGTCGACGGAAGAAGGCGAGCGCTCATCGTCCGACAGCTCGGTTTCCGACTCGTCGATTCTCGGTTTCTTGGGCGTGACCGGAGCGTCTGCCACTATTTCATAGGTGGGCGGTACCAGGGGACGCTTGGAACCCGGCAGCAGGTAGATGTCCATGGATGAATCCCATAAGGGGTTCACTTGGCCCTCCTGCACGGCGGGTAATCGAGGTGGCTGATTGGGGCTCATCAGCACACCGATTTGCCCGTTCACCCGCCGATAGTTGAAAAACGGTTTATCACCGCTCGCGCCGACGGTTTCACCTTGCGTCGTTTGTGCGCCTGCCTGGCCAGTGGAGTCGCCCTCAGTGGGGGCGGCCTTGCCCAGTGCATGGAAAAACGCCATGGTCGCCACATCCGTTACGGCGGCATGCAAACCGCTTTTGCGCTCGGCCTGGGTGTCGCCTTCAACGGCCTGGTCGATTTCCATGCCCACTTGAACCCCGTATGAGGTAGCGCCCAGGGCGAGGCCAATCGGACCGAGCAATGCCATGGGAATGGAAAACACCGCGTTGCCCGCTTGCAGCATGCCTAACGCATCGTCCTTGTAGACTTCGGCGTTGGACTTCATTTCAGTGTCTGCGTCGTCGTTGATACGCTGACGTGTCTGATTGGCCATGAAGGTGAACACATCGCCGCCAATCGGGACGTTGCGGGTGTTGATGTGACTGTCATTGGCCGCCATCGCGCCCGTGCCGATCTTATTAAAGGTACTGTCTACGCCGTTGACACTCAGGGCACCGAATACACCCTGCTGGCGATCACGCAACGCAAAATGCTCTTCCAGCGCCGCTGCCTTGACAGGGTCCCTGCTCTGCTCCACCACCCATTGATCCACTGCGGCGCGGTCCTTGAATGTTTTGAAGGCAGGCTTGCCCCCCGGAAAACACAAGGTTTCAGCGCCATCCTTGGTCACAAAACGCAGGATGTCGTTGGATCGATAGCCATTGATGTCGAAGCATAACGCCTTGACGTCCCCCCCTGGCGCGGCCTCTGCCTGCAACTGCGCTTTCGTGACCGGCCCTTCGAGCGGCACATTGGGCGCGGCGGCCTTCATGACACCGGCGTAGGCCTGCGGGCTGAGCCCCTGACTGGGGTCCTGCTGGTTGAGGGCGCGCGCGGCACGGGCCTCCATCACAAACTGTTGCTTGGCCAACGCCCGCCATTCACTGCCATGCTGCGTCCAGAATTCATCCAGCCTGGCGGTCACTTTTTTCTGCAGATCGCCCTCTCGGACCAGCTTCAATAACTCACTGGGCTTGATTCGCAGTTGATTGTCCGCATCGTACTTGCCCTTGCCCGGGCCATCCAGGTAGAGGCCATAGACTGAATCCAGGTCCCGCCACGTCTCCCTGGCATTGGGCACATCGTCATGAATTTTTGAATAGAGATAACCCGGCCCCGTTCGATCCAGCACCAGACGGCCGAGCCGGCTGAAAAAATCCGGCACACTCTCGCTGTCGAACAGCGAAAACGGGCTGGTGTTCGAAGACATGAAGTGCGCCACGGCCTGGGCCTTGCCGGCCATCCCGTAGCGTTCGGCCGAGAAAAAATTACTGGCGACGGCCTCGGTGAGTGTCATCGACGACTCGGGCTTTGCACGATGCTCCCAGCCTGTGACGGCACTGCCGTTGCGGGTGCTGGCGGCGGGTGAGAAGCGATGCAGGTAAACCTTGTCCGGATCGACCCATTGATTGGTCTCGTTCCAGACTTTTTCCTGGATCCAGCCTTTGAGGGTATCGCGGGGAAAGGGGAACGCCGATACCGCATCGGCGCCTGAATTTAGCGTGGCGCCAGGTGCGGCACCGGTGGTCGAAGCAGGGACAGAGACAGGAAGGTTACCGACATGACTGGAGCTTATGGATTGAGTATTCATACGGATTCTCCGGAAGCGACCTGCTCATCTTAGAGAGCGGTTGCGCACACTCAATCCGCTTTTTGTAAGCGCTCATTGGGCATATTCCGACACGTTATCCACCGCAGGAAAACGTTAATTCATGTGCCCGACGCCAGCCCGAAGCCCTGACGCAAATCCCCGCTGCGCAGCAAAAAACGCCCCGCCCGCTGCGCCGTCGCCTGCCCCTCGCGATAGCTCAACACCCCGTTGACCCAGACGCCCTCGATCCCCTCGGCTGCACGCTGCGGCGCCTTGAAGTCCGCCCTGTCGCGCACCCGCAGCGGATCGAACAACACCAGGTCGGCCCAGTGCCCTTCACGGATTTCGCCACGCTCAGCCAGGCCGAAGCGCGCCGCTGACAGCCCGGTCATTTTGTGCACCGCGGTGTGCAGCGGGAACAATCCGACATCACGACTGAAATGTCCCAGCACCCGTGGGAACGCGCCCCACAATCGCGGGTGGGGAAACGGGTCTTCGGGCAACCCGTCGGAACCGATCATCGACAGCGGATGCGCAAGAATACGTCGCACATCCGCCTCATCCATTCCGTAATACACCGCACCGGCGGGTTGCAGGCGGCGGGCGGCGTCCATCAGCGCAATGCCCCACTCGGCGGCAATGTCCTGCAGGTCACGCCCGCCCATTTCAGGATGGGGTGTGGACCAGGTGATGGTGATGCGGAACGCGTCAGTGACCTGCTTGAGGTCCAGGGTCGACGAGCTGGCCGCATAGGGATAACAATCACAGCCCACCGGCTGGGTTTTCGCCGCCGCCTCAAGCGACGCCAACAGTTGCGGGCTGCGCCCCCAGTTCCCCGCACCGGCGCACTTGAGGTGAGAAATAATCACAGGCGCACGGGCATGTCGACCGATTGAAAACGCTTCGTCCATCGCCTCCAATACCGGCTCGAACTCGCTGCGCAAATGCGTGGTGTACACCGCGCCATAAGCGCTCAGCTCTTCGCTCAGTTGCAGCACCTCCTCGGTCTCTGCATTGAATGCACTGGCGTAGGCAAGGCCTGTGGATAACCCCAGGGCACCGGCGTCAAGGCTCTCCTGTAATTGCATGCGCATGGCCGCGATTTCATGCGCCGCAGCCGTGCGGTGCAGGTCGTCCATATGATTGCTGCGCAGTGCCGTGTGGCCGATCAGTGCGGCGACATTGACTGCGGGGTGGGCGCGTTCGACCGCCGCGCGATAATCGATAAAGCGCGGGTAGGCAAACGCCTCGGCATCGCCCAACAGGTTCATCGGATCGGGTGGATTGCCACGCAGGCTCACAGGTGAAGCGCTGATGCCACAGTTGCCGACAATCACCGTGGTCACGCCCTGGCTGAGCTTGGGCAGCATCTGCGGGTGGCGGATCACCACGGTGTCGTCGTGGGTGTGCACATCGACAAAGCCCGGCGCCAGTACGTAGCCGGTGGCGTCAACTTCATGCTCGGCCGTCGCCGCCGACAGGTCGCCGATCGTCTCGATACGCCCGTTGCGCACCCCCACGTCGGCGAGGTACCCAGGCGTGTTGCTGCCATCAATGATCAGCGCCTGGCGAATCAGCGTGTCGTACGTCATTTCAGTCTCCAAGCGGCAGGCTGTCAGGGCCGCCGCGATAATCGTCCAGGGCGAGTTTGATCCGGCGCAGGCGTTCCTGGTTGGCGTCGGGCATGGCCAGCGCCAGCTCGGTGGCCAGCAGGTCGATGGCCAGCAGCATGCCGTAGCGCGCAGCCGTAGGCTTGTAGATAAAATGGGTTTCCGCCGGTTGCAGCGGCAGCACCACGTCCGCCAGCCCGGCCAGCGGCGAATCGGCCAGGGTGATGGCGACAACGCGCGCGTCGTAGTTGCGCGCCAGTGTCACCACATCCAACAGTTCGGGGGTCAGTCCGCTCAGCGAGCAGACGATCAGCGCCTGTTCCGGCCCCAGGGTCGCGGCCGTCACCCGCATCATCACCGGGTCGTGGCAGGCCGCAATCGGATAGCCCAGGCGCACCAGCCGCACCTGCAATTCATCGCTGCACAGGCTCGACGGGCCGCCCATGCCGAACGCGTGGATCATCCGTGCCTTGCCCAGCAGGCTCACCGCATCGACAAAGCTGTGCTGATTGAAGCCAGCCAGGTGCTGGCGCAACGTCGCTTCGATATCTCCGAGAATCTGCCGATGAAATGCCGATTGTTCCGGCAGCCCCGCCGGGTCCAGGAAGCGGCTGCCAACCCCGCTGGCCTGGGCCAACTGCAGGCGCAGGTCACGCAAGTCGCGGCAACCGACACTGCGCGCAAAGCGCGACAAGGTGGCGGTACTGACCTCGGCCCGTTGCGACAGCGCTTCCAGGCTGGCCGACGCGGCAAAGCCCACATCGTCGAGCATCAGCCTGGCGATACGCCCTTCGCCGGCGCTGAAAGAGTCCTGGCGGGCGCGGATCTGGTAGAGGATGTCCATGGGGCTCCCGTTTACAAAAGGCAGGACAGACCGTAGGTCAGACCGAAGGCCACCACCGAAATCAGGGTTTCCAGCACGGTCCAGGTCTTGAAGGTCTGGATCACCGTCATATTGAAGTATTCCTTGATCAGCCAGAAGCCGCCGTCGTTGACGTGGGAAAAGATCACCGAACCTGCACCAGTCGCCAAGACGAGCAATTCAGGGTGTGGATAACCCATGCCCAAAGCGACCGGCGCCACCACACCGGACGCCGTAGTCATGGCCACCGTGGCTGAGCCCGTGGCGATACGCATCAGCGCGGCGAACAACCAGCCCATCACCAGTGGCGACAGCTGGAACGCATGGGCCAGGCCGAGGATTTCGTTAGTGACGCCGGCATCCACCAGGATGCGGTTCAAGCCACCGCCCGCCCCCACCAGCAGGGTGATGCTTGCCGTGGGCGCCAGGCATTCATTGGTGAACTTGAGGATCGACTCACGGTTGAAGCCCTGGGCCAGGCCCAGCGTCCAGAAACTCACCAGGGTCGCCACCAACAGTGCGATCACCGAGTTGCCGATAAATAACAGGAACTGGTTAAAGCCGGTGCCAGGCGTGGAAATCACATTGGCCCAACCGCCGATCATCATCAGCACGACCGGCAACAGGATGGTGCCCATGGTCAGCGCGAAGCTCGGCAAACGGGTACGCGGTTCGCGCTCGATAAACTGGCGCTCCAGCGGGTTTTCCGCCGGCAGGTGAATGTGCGGCACGATGAATTTGGCGTAGACCGGGCCGGCGATGATCGCCGTCGGAATACCGATCAGGATCGCATACAACACGGTCTGCCCGACCGAGGCGTTATACGCCAGCACCGCCATCATCGCCGCCGGGTGCGGCGGCACCAGCGCATGCACCACCGACAGGCCGGCGACCATCGGCAGGCCGACCATCAGGATCGACACGCCCACGCGCCGCGCCACGGTGAAGGCGATCGGCACCAGCAACACGAAGCCCACCTCGAAAAACAGCGGCAACCCCACCAGGAACGCGATGCAGACCATAGCCCAGTGGGCATTACGCTCGCCGAAACGGTTGATCAACGTACGGGCCACCTGCTCCGCGCCACCGGACTCGGCCATCATCTTGCCAAGCATGGTGCCCAGCGCCACGACCAGGGCGATATGCCCCAGGGTCTTGCCGACGCCCGCCTCGTAAGAGCCCATGATGGTGTCCGCCGGCATCCCGGCCATCAGCGCCAGGGCAATGGACACCAGGGTGATGACGATAAACGGATTGAGCCGGTAACGTGCGATCAGCACGATCAAAGCAATGATGGCGATGGCGGCGTATGCCAATAGCCCGAAGCCCGGTGATGCGGCCATGCGGTACTCCTCGGAAAGGGTCACGTCGAATACGTTGTGAAACTCATAAATCATTACCGAAGAGAGTTTTCAAATTTTATGAAAGTAATTACCGCGCAGGGACAAGCGTTGTCGCGGTGGGATATGCCCGACGCCGCCGCATGAAAATTCAGGGGGTGTTCTTACATGACCTTCAGATAAAGGTCGGAAACTCAGCGTGCGCCGTCGAGTCATACACTGCACATCCATCGATGCCAGGAAAAACACTGATGATTCGCACAACGCTCGCCGCCGGCGCCCTGCTTCTCGCCATCTGCGGCACTGCCGCCGCCGCCGATAACCCGGCGCAGAACAAATGCATGGACGGCGCGAACACCACCGCCGATATGGTCGGCTGCAATGTCAAGGAGGCCAAGGTGCAGGATGCGCGGCTGAACAAGGCCTACAAGACTGCGCTGGCCGCCCAAGAAGGCAACCGCAAGCAGCAACTGCAGGACCTGCAGCGCCTGTGGATCAAATACCGTGACGCCAATTGCGCCTTTGCAGGCAGCGCCACCGGCGGCACCATCGATCAGGTCAACGGCTCCGGCTGTGTGCTGGACATGACCCAGACCCGGGCGCAGGAACTCGAAAACCTGGTCGGGCCATAGGCTGCTGCAGGTCAGTCGTGCTGAACCCTGGCACGCTTGAGCAGCTTCTTGCAGCGCTCCGAGAGGTGCAGCACGCGCAAATGCTTGCCCGCTTTGCTGTAGCGCTCGCGCAGAGTCATCAGCGCGGCAATCGCTGAATAGTCGACGAAGCTCAGGTGACGGCAGTCGAGCGTCACCTGGGCCGGGTCGTTGGCCGGGTCGAATTGATTCAGGAACGGCGTGGTCGAGGCAAAGAACAAGGTGCCGTGCAGGCGATACAGTTTGCTGCCGTCGGCTTCCAGGTGTTCATCGGCATACAGCTCACGCGCCTGTTGCCAGGCGAAATTCAGTGCAGCGATGACGATACCGCACAGCACAGCGGTCGCCAGGTCGGTGAACACGGTGATGACCGTCACTGCGATGATTACCAGCACGTCATTGAGCGGCACCTTGTTGATCACCCGCAACGACGCCCAGGCGAACGTCTGCTGGGACACCACGAACATCACCCCCACCAGGGCCGCCAGCGGAATCCGCTCGATCAGCGGCGACAGAAACAGAATGAACAGCAGGATCATCACCCCGGCAAACACGCCGGAGAAACGCCCACGCCCGCCGGAACTGAGGTTGATCACGGTTTGCCCGATCATCGCGCAACCACCCATGCCGCCGAACAGGCCCGAGACCATATTCGCAGCGCCCAGGGCCACGCTTTCGCGGTCAGGGTAGCCACGCGTCTCGGTGATTTCGTCGGTGAGGTTGAGGGTCAGCAGTGTTTCCAGCAGGCCGACCATTGCCATCAGGAACGCATAAGGCGCGATGATCCCAAGGGTCTCCAGGGTCCAAGGGATCTGCGGCAGCGCGAAGGTCGGCAGGCCGCCTGCGATGTGCGCCATATCGCCGAGGGTGCGGGTAGGCAAGCCGAGCAGGTACACGGCCAGGCCCACGCCGAGGATCGCCACCAGGGCCGGCGGCACGGCGCGGGTCAGCCGTGGCAGCAGGTAGACGATGGCCATGGTGACCGCGACCAGCGCGACCATCACGTACAGCGGTGTACCGCTGAGCCAGGCTTCACCCCTTTTGAAGTGCTCCAACTGCGCCAGCGCAATGATAATCGCCAGGCCGTTGACGAACCCCAGCATCACCGAGTGGGGCACCATGCGCACCAGCTTGCCCAGGCGCAACAGGCCGAACGCGAGCATGATCAAGCCGCCCAGCAGCACGGTCGCCAGCAGATATTCCACGCCGTGTTGCACCACCAGTGCCACGATCACCACCGCCATGGAACCGGCCGCACCGGACACCATGCCGGGCCGGCCGCCGAACAACGCGGTGAGGGTGCAAATGATAAAAGCGCCGTAGAGCCCCATCAGCGGGTTGAGATGGGCCACCAGGGCGAAGGCGATGCATTCGGGCAGCAATGCAAATGACGTGGTGAGGCCGGCCAGGGCGTCGGCGCGCAGACGGGTGAGCTTCATGGAGTACCAGGGAGTTGCGGGGGATAAGGCGGGGAATGGTACGGAATTGAGCGGGGCGGGGCTAGCCTCGAAGACCGAGGCGACCCCAATCGGGGCATAGGTATCTACACAACTCTGTAGCGCCCAACCGTAACCACGATGCGAAGCGAGTCGCTCTTGATC
>NZ_CVTO01000101.1:0-15339 GCF_900004715.1 Pseudomonas sp. 24 E 13 | reverse complement strand
TCCAAAGTGACCCGCCGTCAGGGCGGAACCCTAAGTGGCCGTGACCGCAGAAACGGATATGTACTCGGTCCAACATCCTGGTCGGCCCTGAGGCCGCCATCGGGGGCAAGCCCCCTCCCACACTTTGAATCTACTCACAGTTCAAATGTGGGAGGGGGCTTGCCCCCGATAGCCTCACCCCGGTATCAAGCGAACATCACACCATCTCGTGACGAATCCACTCCACCACCGACGTACGCGTCGGCACCCAGCCCAGCCGTTCACGGGCATGCTTGCCGCGCACTCGGCTGTTGGAGCCCAGCCCGTAGTTGGCCATTTCATAACCCCACTCGGCCTCAGCATCGGCCAATGGCCAGTCCTGCGGCTCACCCAGGTTCAGCGCCTGGGCAATCGCCGTGGTCATGTCGATAAAGGCCGCTTCGCCGCTTTCCACAAAGTAGAACGTGCCCGGCACATTGTTCGTCAGCGCCAGCAGGTACAGCGCGACCACGTCTTCGATATGCACATTGGACCAGATGTTCTGCCCCGGCCCCACATGACGTACCACACCACTGTTGCGAGCCTGTTTGAGCAAGCGTGGCAATTGCACGCTGTCGCGTTTCACGCCCAGGCTGTGACCGTAGATCAGGGTGTTACAGATCACGGCCGAATTCACACCCTCCCTGGCGGCGGCCAGGATCAGGTTATCGATCGCCACCCGAGGGGCCTTGTCGGCGGTCGGCTGCGGCAGATTGTCTTCGAAGTAAATGACATCACTGGCCTTGCCGCCCGACGCGTCGCCGACAATGCTCGAACCGCTGGTGTGCAGGAACGGCTTGTTGGAGCCTTTCAAGGCAGCCAGCAGGGTTTCGACGCCGGCGCGATGGTCGCTGCTGGCGGCGTTGATCACCGCATCGGCTTGCTGCGCCTGTGCGGTCAAGACCGCCGCGTCATCGAGGGTGCCGATTACTGGGGTGATGCCCAGTGCCGTCATTTCAGTAGCTTGCTCGGCGCTGCGCACCAGGCCAGTGACGGCGTGCCCGGCCTTGACCAGGCCGGTGGCGATGGAACCGCCGATAAAACCGGCTGCGCCGGTAACGAATACATTCATGGAGAGTGCTCCTGACTGGGTAAGTGATGAGCCCAGTATCCAGCAGCCCCCGGCGTCGAATAACCCCGTGCCGGCCAATTCACTCTTGCGCGGCAGTCACGAATCAGCGGGCATAGCGCGCCAATTTGGCCTGGATAAAGTCCAGGAAGCACTGGATACGCAACGCCAGTTGGGAGTTGCGGTAGTACACCGCATGGATCGGCTGGCGGTAGCCACTGTTGACGGTGTCCAGCAGTGGCACCAGGCGCCCGGCATCGATGTCTTTGTGGGTCATGAAGTTGGACAGGCAGCAAATGCCCTGCCCCTCCAATGCCAGGTGGCGCACGGTTTCACCGCTGGACGCGGCAATGCCCGGCTCGATCAGCCAGCGGTCACCTTCGGCATGGCGCAGCGGCCAATGGTTGAGGGTATCGGTGTGGGTGAACCCCAACAACGTATGCCCGGCCAACTCGGCGACGGTGGTCGGCGTGCCGTGTTGCTTGAGGTATTCGGCGCTGGCCAGGATGTGCAGCGGCGTGCTGCCCAGGGCGCGGGCATGCAGGGTGGAGTCGGCCAGGGTGCCGATACGAATGGCAATGTCGGTGCTTTGCTCCAGCAGGTCGATGATCACGTCGTCGCTGTTGAGCTCCAATTGGATATCCGGGTACAGGCCACGAAACTCGCCGATGTACGGCATGATCCCGTGCAGCATGAACGGCACCGCCGCATTGATGCGCAGCCGCCCGGCCGGTTTTTGCTGGCGTGACGACAGACGCTCTTCCAGCTCTTGCATTTGCGCCAGGATCACCTTGGCCTGCTCGAAGAAGTACCGGCCCTCCTCGGTCAAGTCCATGCGCCGCGTGGTGCGGTTGATCAGGGTGGTATCGAGCTTGGCCTCCAGGCGCGACAAGGTGCGGCTGACCGCCGACGGCGTCTGGCCGACCTGCTCGGCGGCGGCGGAAATCGAGCCGCACTCGATCACGCTGACAAAAATCTGTAGTTCATCGGATCGGGCTTTCACGGGCTGTCCTGGTTATCGGCTCGGGCTCATTATTGACCACTGAGCAACAAATGGCCTCCCAATAGCGCCATACCACTGAAAAATCCGCGCTTGAACCACAGCGCACTGATGCGCTGGCGCACCACCTGGCCCAACCACATCCCCAGTAACGCCGGCACCAGCGCCAACAACGATGCACTGATTTCACCGCCACCGAGCGCGCCGCGCCAGGCGAGGCCGCCGGCCAGCGCCAGGGTCGAGACGCTGAACGACAGCCCCAGCGCCTGCACCAACTGATCGCGGCTCAACCCTAGCGCCTGCAGGTACGGCACCGCAGGAATCACGAACACGCCGGTGGCCGCCGTGATGACGCCCGTGACCAGCCCGCACAGCGGGCCAAGCCAGCGCTCCGTTCGGGGTTGCACCTTGAAGGTCGGCAGGAATAATCCACTCAGCGCATACACCAGTAACGCTGCGCCCAACGCGCGTACCACCCACGGCCCACCGTCCAGGCCCAGCCACAGCGTGCCCAGCCCGGCACCGAGGACAACCAGCAGCAACATCGGCCACAGGCGCTTGAGCAAGGTACCCAGGTGACCACCCAACGCCAGTTGCCAGAGGTTGGTGACCGTCGACGGAATGATCAGTAACGCCGCAGCCTGCGCCGGCAGCATAGCCAGGCCGAGCATGCCCATGGCCACCGTGGGCAGGCCAAGGCCAATCACTCCCTTGACCATACCGGCCAGCAGGAACGTGCCGACAACCAACAGCGTAAGGGCCGGGCCGAGGTTTTGATAGAACGTCAGAAAAGTCATCATGCCGGGAGTATGCCGTCAACTGCCGTCGTTCGAACACCTGCCGGTGTCATACCAGGGCCTTGCTCGATGCCCCGGCCCTGCCCTTGCGGAAAAACCCGTAATATACCGCGCTCAGGATCAGCAGGAACGGCACGCCAAACACCAGGGTCATCCTGAACGCCTCGGTGAAATACGTGGTGATCATCACCGCGCCCATCAGTACCAGCCCCAGCAAGGTGCTGTACGGAAACAGGCGCAGCTCGAAGGACAGCGTCGGCCCGCCGTGGCGCTTGCGGTAGCGCCGGAAAAACAGGTGCGTGAGGAAGATCATGAACCAGGTGAAAATTGCCCCAAACATCGAGATCGCCATCATCAGCGTGAACGAACTGTCCGGGTACAGCACATTGAGCAGGGTCGCCAATGCGATACCGGAGCTGGACAGCAGCAAGGCATTGAGCGGGATACCGCTGTTGCTCAACGCGCCCATGGACCTGGGCGCAAACCCTGCGCGGGATAGGCTGAACATCATGCGCGTGGTGATGTAGAGCTGGCTGTTCATCGCCGACAGCGCCGCGACCAGAATCACGAAATTCATCACCCCGGTGGCGCCGGGAATGCCGATGGTCTGCATCACTGTGACGAACGGGCTCTGGGCCTGACCCGCCTGGTTCCACGGCACGATGGCCAGCATCAGGGCCAGGGTCAGCAGGTAGAACACCACCAGGCGCACGAGAGTCGCGCGAAAGGCTTTCTTCACCGCTCGCTCCGGGTCGGCCGCTTCACCGGCAGCCACCGCGATCATCTCCACACTCAGATAGCTGAAGATCGACACGATTACCGCGATCCACATACCGCTCAACCCATGGGGGAAAAACCCCTCATGGGCCGTGTAGTTCTGCACGCCATATTCCGGGTTGCCGGAGCCGAACACCACGTACACCGCCAGGATGATGAAGCCGACGATCGCGCTGATTTTGATGGTGGAGAACCAGTATTCGAAGTTGCCAAAGGTCTTCACGCTGATCGCATTGAGCAGGATCAACACGCTGGAGAACGACACGATCCATACCCATTCCGGCACGTTGGTGAACCAGTACTTCATGTACATCGCCACCGCCGTCACTTCGGCGCCGACTGCCAGCACAATCGCCGCCCAATAGGCATAACGCACCAGGAACCCGGCCAGCGGGCCAATATAAAACTCGGCGTAGGCGCCAAAAGAGCCGGAGGTGGAATGGGCCACCGTCATCTCCGCCAGGCACCCCATCAGGATCAAGGTAATCAACGCACCGATGGCGTAGCTGAGCAATACGCTGGGCCCGGCATAGCCAATCGCGTAGGCGCTGCCCATGAACAGCCCGGTACCAATGGCGCCGCCGATGGCGATCATGCTCATTTGCCCGGATGTGAGCTGGCGCCTGAGGCCCAGTTCGCGGTGGGTGATTTCTGCAAAGCCGTTGTCTGGCGTGGTCACGTGGCGTGCCCCTTTATTATTGTGATTGCTGCTGTTGTCACAGATGACAAGTCCTGATGCCAGTCAGTCAAGCGTACCTGGCCCGCTGTAGGAGCGAGCTTGCTCGCGAAAAATGTCAACGATAACGCGTGCTTCCTGAATGAACACGGTGCCTGTGAGTTTTTCGCGAGCAAGCTCGCTCCTACAGAGGGCGGGGTACGCTTAAGCTCTTAGGTCACGCTGTTACGCACCTTGAATTTCGCCTGGTCCCAGGTGGTGTTGTCGAGAATGTCACCGAGGATTTCCACCGCATCCCACACGTCGGTAAAGCGTGTGTACAGCGGGGTAAAACCGAATCGCATGATGTGCGGCTCACGGTAGTCACCGATCACGCCCCGGGCGATCAGCGCCTGTATCACCGCATACCCTTGAGGGTGTTCGAAACTCACATGACTGCCGCGCCTGGCGTGTTCACGCGGGGTGATCAGCTTCAAGCCATGAACGGCGCAGCGTGCCTCGACCCGCTCGATAAACAAATCGGTCAACGCCAGGGATTTGCTGCGCAGGCTGGCCATGTCCGTCTGTTCAAATATCTCCAGCCCGCATTCCACCATGGCCAGCGAGGTGATCGGCTGGGTGCCGCACAGGTAGCGGGCGATGCCGGCACTCGGCGCGTAGTTGGACTCCATCGCAAACTGACGGGTATGCCCGAACCAGCCCGACAGCGGCTGGCGCACCAGGTCCACCAACGCGGGGTTGACCCACACGAACGCCTGGGAGCCCGGGCCGCCATTGAGGTATTTGTAGGTGCAGCCAATCGCATAATCGGCCCCGGCCGCGTGCAGGTCGATGGGCACCGCACCGGCCGAATGCGCCAGGTCCCATAGGCTCAACGCGCCGCACTCATGGCTCAAGGCGGTGAGCGCATGCATGTCATACATAGAGCCGCTCTTGTAGTTGACGTGGGTGAGCATCACCACCGCCACATCCTGGTCGATGGCGCGGGGCAGTTCGTCCGGGCTGTTGACCAGGCGCAGCACATAACCCTGTTGCAGCAGCTCGGCGAGGCCCTCGGCGATGTACAGGTCGGTGGGAAAATTGCTCGCTTCGCTGACGATCACCTTGCGCGCCGGCGCACGCTCGCGCTGTACGCTCAGCGCCGCGCTGAGCACCTTGAACAGGTTGATGGACGTGGTATCGGTCACCGCCACTTCGCCCTCGCCGGCGCCGATCAGCGGTGCCAGGCGATTGCCCAGGCGCAGGGACAGGTCCGCCCATCCGGCACTGTTCCAACTGCGAATCAGGCCGTTGCCCCATTCCTCGGCGATCACCTGTTGCGCCCGCGCCAGCGAGGCCAGCGGACGCGCGCCGAGGGAATTACCGTCGAGGTAGATGACGCCCGCCGGCAAGGCGAACTGATCGCGCAAAGGCGCCAGCGGGTCCTGGACGTCGAGGGCTTGGCAATGGCTTCGGGTGGTCATGGTCTGTCCTGGTTTTTATAAGAGAAGATGGACCAAATAATGAACGAAGCTTTAGAGAATTTTCGTGCAAAGTGGTAGGTGAAGCGCTATTTAAGCTGTAGGAAATTCGAATTTAACTTCCAAAAACGCGGATTTATTCAAACCATGATTCTTGACGCCACCGACCTGCGCCTCCTGCATTTCCTGCAACAGGATGGCCGTATCAGCAACCAGGAACTGGCGGAAAAAGTCGCGCTGTCACCCTCGGCCTGCCTGCGCCGTCTGCGCCTGCTGGAAAGCGAAGGCGTGGTCAGCGGCTATCGGGCGGTACTCAATGCCGAGCAGCTGGGCATTGAGCTTGAGGCCATCGTGCACCTGTCCTTGCGCCAGGATGTGGAAGATTGGCATGAGACCTTCATCGAGAAAGTGCAGGGCTGGCCGGAGGTGGCCAGTGCCTATGTGGTCACCGGCGCCAGCAACTATGTGCTGCGGGTCCAGGCGCGCAACCTCAAGCATTTTTCGGACTTTATCGTGAACCAACTCAACCGCACGGCGGGGGTCGTGGATATACGTTCGGAGATTGTGCTGCAGAAAATCAAGGATCGGGATGAGGTGCTGGATCTGGTCCTGCGCAAATAGCCCCTGCCCGCCAAACGCGTGGGCCCGCTGCGGATCGTCACTGAGGTTGGTCCGGGTGGTCACGGATCAGGCACTTGATGGCGTCCAGCTGTATTACGAAAAGTTTACGCAGAGTAATATCTGCCCCCTCAGCACTTCTGAGGGGCTGATGCGCCTGCACTCACCCTTAAGAAAAACAAGTATGAAGGGAACGTTAATGGCGGATGACATGGTAAACCCGGTGGGCCTCAAGCGCGGCCTGAAGAACCGGCACATTCAATTGATCGCCTTGGGAGGGGCGATTGGCACGGGGCTGTTCCTCGGCTCGGCCGGGGTGCTCAAGTCGGCAGGGCCGTCGATGATCCTGGGTTACGCGATAGCCGGTTTCATCGCTTTCCTGATCATGCGCCAGCTCGGCGAGATGATCGTCGAAGAGCCGGTGGCCGGCTCCTTCAGCCACTTTGCGCATAAATACTGGAGCGGTTACGCGGGCTTTCTCGCAGGCTGGAACTACTGGGTGCTGTACGTGCTGGTGGGCATGGCCGAACTGACGGCCGTGGGCAAATACATCCAGTTCTGGTGGCCGGAAGTCCCGACCTGGGTCAGCGCGCTGGTGTTCTTCGTCGCGGTCAACCTGATCAACACCCTGAACGTGAAGTTCTTCGGTGAAGCCGAGTTCTGGTTCGCGATCATCAAGGTGGTGGCGATTGTCGGCATGATCGTGCTCGGCTGCTACCTGCTGTTCAGCGGTACCGGCGGCCCACAGGCGTCGGTCAGCAACCTGTGGAGCCACGGCGGTTTCTTCCCGAACGGTGGCATGGGGCTGTTGATGTCGATGGCGTTCATCATGTTCTCGTTCGGTGGCCTGGAGCTGGTCGGCATCACCGCCGCCGAGGCCAGCGAGCCGCGCAAGGTGATCCCGAAGGCGATCAACCAGGTGGTGTACCGGATCCTGATTTTCTACGTCGGCGCCCTCGCCGTGCTGCTGTCGCTGTACCCGTGGGACCAACTGCTGCAAACCCTCGGCGCGTCGGGCGATCCCTACAGC
Source organism: Pseudomonas sp. 24 E 13 (assembly GCF_900004715.1). NCBI lineage: Bacteria > Pseudomonadati > Pseudomonadota > Gammaproteobacteria > Pseudomonadales > Pseudomonadaceae > Pseudomonas > Pseudomonas sp. 24 E 13. The sequence goes on along the minus strand of NZ_CVTO01000101.1, from coordinate 7,894 downwards.
GGTAGCCCGTTCGTGCAGATCTTCTCGCTGATCGGCAATGACACCGCTGCGCATATCCTCAACTTCGTGGTGCTGACCGCGGCGCTGTCGGTCTACAACAGCGGCGTGTACTGCAACAGCCGCATGCTGTTCGGCCTGGCCGAGCAAGGCGACGCACCCAAGGCGTTGATGAAGCTCAACAAGCAAGGCGTGCCATTGCGGGCGCTGGCGATTTCGGCGCTGGTGACCCTGCTGTGCGTGGTGGTCAACTACGTTGCGCCGAAGAGTGCCCTGGAATTGCTGTTCGCATTGGTGGTTGCCTCGCTGATGATCAACTGGGCGCTGATCAGCATCACCCACATCAAGTTCCGCAAGGCCATGGGCGAGCAAGGCGTGACGCCGTCGTTCAAGACCTTCTGGTTCCCGTTCAGCAACTACCTGTGCCTGGCGTTCATGCTAGTGATCATCAGTGTGATGCTGGCGATCCCGGATATTCGTGAGTCGGTGTATGCGATGCCGGTGTGGGTGGGGATTATCTATGTGGCGTATCGGTTGCGAGTCCGAAACGCGAAGGTCGTGACAGCGCAGTAACCCATGTGGGAGGGGGCTTGCCCCCGATTGCAGTGTGTCAGCCACTGATATGGCTAATGTTGATCGTTCCCACGCTCCGCGTGGGAATGCATCCTGTGACGCTCCGCGTCGCGACTCTGGAAGCGGACGCAGAGCGTCCAAAGCTACATTCCCACGCAGAGCGTGGGAACGATCAGCCCCGGTAGTCCGGGGCTTTTGTTTAGAGCGTGGAACGCACCCGCCAGAGTTCGGGAAACAACACCGTGTCGAGCATCTTGCGCAGGTAACCCACACCTTCCGTGCCGCCGGTACCCGGTTGGAAGCCGATGATGCGCTCCACCGTGGTGACATGCCGGAAGCGCCACTGGCGGAATGAATCTTCCAGGTCGATAAACTTCTCGGCCAATTGATACAAATCCCAGTAACGACTCGGGTCGCGATACACCTCGCGCCAGGCCGCTTCTACCGACTCATCGTGCACCGTCGCCGCCGTCGGGTCGCGTTCGGCGCGCTGGGGATCAATCGCCAGCCCCGCCTTGACCATCAGGTTTACCGCCTCGTCATACAACGACGGCGTGGCAATCGCCACCTGCAATTGCTGCAGCAACTCCGGGCGATGGGCATGGGGCAGCAGCAGCGCCGGGCTCTTGTTGCCGAGGATAAATTCGATCTCGCGGTACTGGAACGACTGGAACCCCGACGACTGCCCCAGGAACGGGCGGATCGCCTTGTATTCAGACGGTGTCATGGTCGCCAGCACCGCCCAGGCGTGCACCAGTTGATCGAAGATCCGTGAGACCCGCGCCAGCATCTTGAACGCCGGCGGCAACTCACCGAGGCGCACATGGTCGCGGGCCGCCTTGAGTTCGTGCAGCATCAGTTTCATCCACAGCTCAGAGGTCTGGTGCTGGATGATGAAGAGCATTTCGTTGTGGTCCGGTGACAGCGGGTGCTGGGCGCTGAGGACTTTGCCCAGGTCCAGGTAGTCGCCGTAGCTCATGGACTCGGAAAAATTCAGTTCGGCGTTGTGCCATTCCTCCGGGGGTCGGTAATCGGCAGGCTTATATTCTGGAGAGAAGGGACACTGGCTCATCGCGTGGGCTCCAAAAGCGGGCGCAGGATTGCGCGGACCGGGCTGGCGTCCAGGTTGGCGAAACGCAGCGGCAGCGCGATCAGTTCGTAGTCGCCCTCCGGTACGTCGTCAAGCACGATGCCTTCGAGGATCGCCATGCCATGGCGCGCCACAGCGTTGTGCGAGTCCATGGTCTTGGACTGTTGCGGGTCCAGGGAGGGCGTGTCGATCCCGATCAGGCGCACGCCGAGGCCGGCCAGCAGCTCGATGGTTTGCGGGGCGATGGCCGTGAAGTCTGAATCCCATTGCGTCAGGGGGGCTTGTGGATAAGTGCGCAGCAGCACGCGTTCGGGCAGGTTATCCACACGCCCCTGCAGTTGATGCGGTTGCACCAGGGCACCACTGCCCAGGCAGTGCAACACTCGGCACGGGCCCATGTACACGTCCAACGACACCTCGCCAATCGGCGCGCCGTCGGCGCTGTAATGCAGCGGCGCATCCACATGGGCGCCGGTGTGCGGCGACAGCGTCACACGCCCCACATTCACCGGGCACTGCGGCCCGAACTGCCACACGCGCTCTTCCTGGAACGGCGTATCGCCCGGCCAGGTCGGGGTCGCCGCACTCAAGGGCGGGCTGATATCCCACCACGTTTTTATTGGGTTCATTTCACGGCTCTCACTCATTCCTGGGTGAATGATACGAGGGCCGGACGTGAATTTTCTTGCGAATTCTGGCGTGAACGGGGAGTTCTTTCGCAGTTACTGCGAGAAAGTCGCTGATTTACGCGCAGAACCGCCTCTGAACACAGTGGCGATGCCACCGGCAATCAATGTGGGAGGGGGCTTGCCCCCGATAGCAGTGGGCCAGTCAATCAGAAGTTGGCTGACACGCCGCCATCGGGGGCAAGCCCCCTCCCACATTGACCGCGCTTCGTATTGGGCTGCGCTTCTGGGCATACCGATGTCGAGTCCAGACCACCAGCCCCCGCTGCGACGCTATAGGGTTCGACTCTTATTCCCTTGCCTCGGAGTCATCATGTCCAAGCCCATCACTGTACTGCGCGACACCCATCCCTTGCCGGTCCTGGACGCCTGCAAATGGGAAAAGCTCGAAGGCGACCCGCATACCGTCAACCTCAACGCCTACACCAGCGAAGACGGCAGCAAGATCATGGGCACCTGGATCTGCACGCCGGGCAAGTGGTACGTGGACTACGTGAAATGGGAGTACTGCCACTTCCAGGAAGGCTATTGCATCGTCACGCCGGAAGGCATGGAGCCGATTCACCTGCGGGCTGGGGATATCTTTGTGGTGGAGCCCGGGATGAAGGGGACGTGGGAGGTGGTGGAGACGGTGCGTAAGTATTTTGTGTTTGCTTGAGCCATCTCTACAGCAAGCGGCTTTCCTACGGTGAACGGGCTCGCCCGACATCGTTTGTAGGAGCGAGCTTGCTCGCGAAATACGTCAACGATAACGCGTGTTTCCTGGATGCACGCGGCGTCTGTGAGTTCTTCGCGAGCAAGCTCGCTCCTACAGTAGACCTTATTGCCTCAACTCCACTCACCCCATCATTCAGGCTTGCGATAGCTGTTAATGATCGCCGAAAAGTCCTTACCCCCTTCCCCACGCTGGCTCATCGATTGATACAACTGCTGGGCCACCGCACCGAGGATCACCGGCTGTTTTGCCTGGCGCGCCGCTTCGGTGGCCAGGCCCAGGTCCTTGAGCATCAGGTCGGCGCCAAAACCGCCGGTGTAACCGCGCGACGACGGCGCAGTTTCAATCACGCCCGGCCATGGATTGTAGGTGTCCGAACTCCAGCAGCGCCCGGTCGAGCTGTTGATGATGCCGGCCAGCACCTGCGTGTCGATGCCCAGCGCATCGCCCAGGGCCATCGCCTCACTGACGCCGACCATGCTGATGCCCAGCAGCAGGTTGTTGCAGATCTTGGCGATTTGCCCGGTGCCCACCTCGCCGCAGTGCACGATGTTGCGGCCCATCTGCGCCAGCACCGGTTGCAGGGTGGCGAACAGTTCAGGCGTGGCGCCGACCATAAAGGTCAGCGTGCCGGCTTGCGCCCCGCCGGTGCCGCCGGACACCGGAGCGTCAGCCATCACCACGCCTTGCCGGGCGGCGGCAGCGGCGACATCGCGGGCGGTCTGCGGGTCGATGGTGCTGCAATCCACGGCGGGAATGCCGCTGCCGATGCCGGCGAGCACACCGTCTTCATTCAGCCACACACTGCGCACATGGGCGGCGGCCGGCAGCATGGTGATCACCAATTCAGCGCCCTGGGCCGCGTCACGCGGGGAGTCGCTGATGTGGCCGCCCAACTCGGCCAGCTCCTGGAGCACGGTCTGGTTCAGGTCGAACAGGTTCAGCGCGTGCCCGGCCTTGATCAGGTTGCGGGCCATGGGCGCGCCCATGTTGCCCAGGCCGATAAATGCAATCTTCATGGTCGTCTCCCAGGTCTCAGCGCAGGTTGATGGTGGTGTTGACGCCATCGTTGACCGTGTCGTCATCGAACCAGCGGCTGGTGACGGTCTTGGTCTGGGTGTAGAACTGCACCACTTGCTTGCCGTACGGGCCCAGGTCACCCAGCTTGGAACCGCGGGAGCCGGTGAAGCTGAAAAACGGCACCGGCACCGGGATCGGAATGTTGATGCCGACCTGGCCTACATCGATTTCACTCTGGAACTTACGCGCCGCCGCGCCGCTCTGGGTGAACAGGCCGGTGCCGTTGCCGAACGGGTTGGCGTTGACCAGCGCAATGGCTTGATCGAGGGTGTCGACCTCCAGCACCACCAGCACCGGGCCGAAGATTTCTTCGGTGTAGATGCGCATGTCGGTGGTCACGCCGGAGAACAGGGTCGGGCCGACAAAGTTGCCTTGCTCAAAGCCCGGCACCTTGATGTCGCGGCCGTCCAGTTCCAGCCTGGCGCCTTCTTTCACGCCGCTTTCGATCAGCTCCAGGATGCGTGCCTTGGCGCGCTTGGAGATCACCGGGCCGACATCCGTACCCGCCTCGCTGCCGGCGTTGACCTTGAGCTTTTGCGCCAGCGTCTTGAGGTCCGGCAGCCATTGCTTGGACGCGCCCACCAGCACCACCACCGAGGTGGCCATGCAACGTTGGCCCGCCGCGCCGAAACCGGCACCGACCAGGGCATTGAGGGTGTGTTCGCGGTTGGCATCCGGCAGCACCACCGCGTGGTTCTTGGCGCCCATCATCGATTGCACGCGCTTGCCGTGCTTGCCGGCCAGGTCATAAACGTGGGTGCCCACGGCGGTCGAGCCGACGAAGGACACGGCCTTGATGTCTTTGTGGGTGCACAGCGCATCCACCACGTCCTTGCCGCCGTGCACCACGTTAAGCACGCCAGCAGGGACACCGGCTTCCAGCGCCAGCTCCACCAGCAGCATGGTCGACAGCGGGTCTTGCTCAGACGGTTTCAGGACGAAGGTATTCCCGCACGCGATGGCCATCGGGAACATCCACAGCGGAATCATCGCCGGGAAGTTGAACGGGGTGATACCGGCGCACACGCCGATGGGTTGGCGCAGCGTGTAGGTATCCACGCCACCGGCGACGTTTTCAGCGAATTCGCCCATTTGCAGGGTGCCGATGGAACAGGCGTGTTCCACCACTTCCAGGCCACGGAAAATATCGCCCTCGGCATCGGCAATGGTCTTGCCCTGCTCGTTGCTGAGGACCACGGCAATGCGCTTGGAATGTTCGCGGATCAAGGCTTGCAGCTTGAGCATGATGCGCATGCGCGCGCCAATCGGCGTCAGCTTCCAGGTCTGGAAGGCGCGATGGGCGGCGTCGATGGCCGCGTTGACCTCATCGGCCGTGGCGAACGGGACTTTGGCCAGCACTTGCTGGGTAGCCGGGTTGACGATGTCTTGCCATTCGGTGGTCTTGGACTCGACCCACTCGCCGTTGATCAGCAACTTGACCTGTTGTACGGAAATATCGGCAGATGCGTTCATGAGGGTCTCCGGATCTTGTTGTTATGCAGAGAGTGAATCGCCTTGAAGAAGGAGGCGTTCGGACTGTTTTTGGAGTATAGATGTGCAAATCTCTAATAAGAACGCACATAAAAGCCGGTCCAATATGCAAAAAAACATCACATCACTGGGCTCCCTGAACTGGGACGACCTGAAGTTTTTTCTCGAAGTGGCCCGCACCCGCAAGGCCAGTGTCGCCGCCAAGCGCCTGGCGGTTGACTACACCACGGTGTCGCGGCGCATCAGCTCGCTGGAAGTGTCGCTCGGCACCCTGCTGTTCGAAAAATCCCGGACCAACGGTTTTGTCCTGACCGCCGAGGGCCAGCGTTTGCTGGGTTACGCCGAATCCATCGAAAGCACTCTGCACATGGCGTGCGAACAAGTCTCCGGCTCCGGCGTGGCGCTGTCCGGCCATGTGCGCATGGGCTGTACCGAGGGCTTCGGCAGCTTCTTCGTCACCCCGCAACTGAGCCACTTCGTCGATACTTATCCGGCGATCTCGGTGGACATCCTGCCCCTGCCGCACTTCATCAGCCTGTCCAAGCGCGAAGCCGACATCGTCATCGCCCTGGAACGCCCGGAACACGGCCCGTACGTGTGCTGCAAACTGTGCGATTACAAACTGCAGCTGTACGCCACACAGGACTACCTCGACCAACACCCGCCGATCCAACGCCCGACGGATCTGGCCGAGCATCCGTTTATCAGCTACGTGGATGACCTGGCGTTCAGCTCGGAGTTGCTGTACCTGGCGAACGTAGTACCGGGCGCCAGCGCCAGCCTGCGCAGTACCAGTGTGATTGCGCAATACGTCGCGGCGCAGCAGGGCCGGTCGATGGCGATATTGCCGTGTTTTTTGGCGGCGCAGGATCCGCGACTGCTGCCGGTGCTGGGGGAGCAGATTGCGCTTACGCGGCAGTTCTGGATGTATTGCCGAGAGGATTTGAGGAAGTTGAAGCGGATTACGTTGTTGTGGGATTACATCCGGGAGGTGACGGAGCAGAATCAGGGGTTGTTGATGGGGGAGACGCGGGAGATGCGCTTTGCAGACTGAATGCGCCGCGCGGACAACTGTGGGAGGGGCGGTGCGACGATTCGACTTGCCCCCGATGGCGGAGTGTCAGTTACCAAATCTATGGGCTGACACACTGCTATCGGGGGCAAGCCCCCTCCCACATTGGATCGTATTTCAAGTTGAGGCGGGTGAAGCGCCTTAGTCCGCGATGACCACAATCGACACGCGTCGATTCTCGGTGCGCCCCGCCGCCGTTGTATTTTCCGCCACTGGCTCGCTGCTGCCCAGGCCGCGCAGTTGGATGTTTTGTTGTTTCATGCCCACGCTGCTCAGCACTTTGCCCACACTTTCAGCACGGCGCAGGGACAAGGCCTTGTTGTAGAGTTCCTTGCCCGACGCGTCGGTGTGGCCGTCGACGCGTACGCGTTCGATGCCTGCGCCCACCAGGGCCTTGCCGATGCGCTCGACGATGTCGGTGCTGGGCTTGTTGAGGGTTTCGACGTCGCTGCCAAACAGCACTTTGCCAGACAAGCCGAAGGCCCAGCCTTCGTCCGTCAGCTCGAAACCCTGCTGCTTGAGCACGGCCACTTGTGCCGGGCTCAGGCCTTTGGGCGGCGGGGTCTGGCAGCCGCCGAGGGCCAGGCAGGCGAGAAGCAAGCTGATAAATAGAACGCGAGGGTGAGAGAACAAGGGATTAACTCCTGTGCTGGACATTGACGACAGAGTGCACAGGCTCCGCCGTTTGCTGACTGCCCGAAGACAGCCGCTTGGCTTGGTACATCGCCACATCGGCGGCATTGAGCAGGGTGCCGGGCGTGGCGCCATGATCCGGATAAATGGCGATGCCGATACTGAGGGAGGTCAAGACCTGGGTGTTACCGGGCAGCGGGATCGGTTGGTCCATGCTGGCAATGATCTTGTCGGCAATGCGTTGCGCATCTTCGATTTTGTTCAGCGGCGCCAGCAGGACGGCGAATTCGTCGCCGCCCAGGCGGGCCACCAGGTCATCTTCGCGCAGCTGTGCGCGCACGCGCTCGGCAACGGCCACCAGTACGGCATCGCCGGCGGCGTGGCCGAAGTTGTCGTTGATGTCTTTGAAACGATCGCTGTCGAGAAACAGCACGCCTACCCGTTCGTTGACCTTGGCGGCGCTGCGCAAGGCTCGAATCAACCGGCCTTCGAAGAATGCACGGTTGGGCAGGCCGGTGAGGCTGTCGTGGCTGGCCTGGTGCGCGAGGGTTTCGTTT